>NZ_RAWC01000360.1:0-4995 GCF_003611685.1 Corallococcus sp. CA049B
CCAGCGCCCCGCCGCCCGCCGCCCCGGAACGCGACCGGGACGAGGACGACGAGGACGATGACGAGGAGACGGGCGAGCCCCGCTCCGGCGCCTCGTCCAAGAAGACCGCCCCCCGGGAGAAGCCGGCCGCCAAGACGGCGTCCCTCCCGGCCGCGAAGAAGGCCAAGAAGTAGGCTTTCCAGGGGCGTTCCAAGGCGAAATCCCGCGTTCGAGAAGGGCGGCTTCGACCGCTCGTCAACGCGGGGTGTCATCTTGGGTTGACTCAAAAATCAGTCGACGCCACACTTCCTGCGTCACATGGGCCGCTGACCCTGGCTTTTTCCCGCCCTGCGGGAAGCAGGCAGGCAGCGAGCCCCTACGCAGGAGTGGCCATGTCCGCCGGCATCAACACCTACAAGACCGACCTTCGAGAGATCTTCTTCACGCTGTTCGAGCAGTTCGGCTTCGGCCAGGTGGCGGGCACGGCCCCCTACGACGCCTGGGGTCCGGACGAGGCGAAGGCGGTCCTCACGGAGACGTACCGCTTCGCGCGCGAGGTGCTGGGGCCCCTCAACTCGGTCGGTGACCGTGAGGGCTGCCGGGTGGAGAACGGCTCCGTCTACACGCCCAAGGGCTTCAAGGACGCGTGGGGCAAGCTCTACGAGCAGGGCTTCAAGACGGTGGCGGTGAGCCCCGACCACGGCGGCCAGGGCGCGCCGATGATGCTCCAGGTGACGGTGGAGGAGATCCTCTCCGGCGCCAACACGGCCTTCAACATGTACCCGGGCCTGGCGTTCGGCGCGGCGGAGGTCATCGCCGAGTGTGGCACCCCCGCGCAGCAGAAGCAGTTCGTGGAGCGCATGCTCAACGGCACGTGGGGCGGCACCATGTGCCTCACCGAGCCGCACGCCGGCTCCGACGTGGGCGCCGCCAAGTCCACCGCGAAGCGCAACGCGGACGGCACCTACAGCATCAAGGGCACCAAGATCTTCATCTCCGGCGGCGACCATGACATGGCCGGGAACATCATCCACCTGGTGCTCGCGCGCATTGACGGCGCGCCGGTGGGCACCAAGGGCCTGTCGCTGTTCATCGTCCCCAAGCTGCGCATCAACGCGGACGGCTCCGCGGGCCAGTCCAACGACGTCACGGTGGCGTCCATCGAGCACAAGATGGGCATCAACGGCTCGGCCACCTGTGTCCTCAACTTCGGTGAGAACGACGGCTGTCTGGGCGAGCTCGTGGGCACGGTCGAGCACGTGGGCATGAGCCAGATGTTCAAGATGATGAACGGCGCGCGCATCGCCGTGGGCATCCAGGGCGTGAGCCTGGCGTCGGCCGCGTACTACAACGCGCTCGACTACGCGAAGGACCGCAAGCAGGGCTCCCACTTCACCAAGTGGAAGGACCCGTCCGCGCCGCGCGCCTCCATCATCGAGCACCCGGACGTCCGCCGCATGCTGCTGGACATCAAGGCGCACGTGGAGGGCATCCGCGCGCTGGTCATCAAGCTGGCCATGCACCTGGACAAGGCGAAGCAGCTGGCGGGCAAGGACGACGACGCCGCCACCTACCACAAGGGCCAGGTGGAGGTGCTGACGCCGCTGGTGAAGTCCTACGGCTCGGATCAGGCCTTCCGCCTCTGCGCGCAGGCCATCCAGGTGTACGGCGGCGCCGGCTACATCCAGGACTACCCGGTGGAGCAGTACACGCGCGACTCGAAGATCTTCTCCATCTACGAGGGCACCAACCACATCCAGGCCATGGACCTGGTCGGCCGCAAGATGGGCCAGGCGGGCGGCGCGCACTTCCAGCAGTTCATGGGCGACGTCGGCAGCTTCGTGGAAGCGCACCGCGAGCACCCGGTGCTGGGCGAGGCCGTGAAGACGCTGGCGGGCGCGCAGGAAGGCCTGATGTCCAGCGCGATGGCGCTGTTCGGCTGGTCGCAGGACGCGGGCCGCTTCCCGCTCATCCCCCTGTCCGCCAACCGCTTCCTCAACATGATGTCCGAGGTCGCCGTGGGCTGGCTGCTCCTGGACGCGGCCGTCATCGCGGAGAAGGCCGCCGCCAGCGTGAGCGCGGACCACCCGGACAAGGCGTTCTACGAGGGCAAGAAGTTCAGCGCCCTGTGGTACGCGCGCAACGTGCTGCCCAACGTGGAGTACGCCGCGCGCCTCATCGCCACCGAGGACACGTCCCCCATGGACATCACCGACGCGGCGTTCGGCGGCGTCTGAAGCGGAACCTGAAGTCCTGAAATGAAGAAGGCCCTCCGGCAGGTGACGCGCCGGGGGGCCTTTCCTTTTCAAGCCTGAGCCTGGTTGCCTTGGCGCACGCCGACTAGTCGCCTTCGCGCACGCCGATGGCCAGCTGCGCGAGGCCGGCCTTCTTCGCCAGCTCCATCACCTGCACCACGGTGCCGTGGGGGACGCCTTCGTCCGCCTGGACAATCACCACGGTGTCTGGGTTCTGGTTCTTCGCGGTGTCGAAGGCCTGCTTCAGCTCGGCCTCCGCGACGACGTTGCCCGCGAGCACGAAGCGGCCGTCCGCCAGCACCGCCACGGACAGGTCCGTGGTGCGCGCGGTGACGTCCGCGGCGCCGCCCTTGGGCAGGTTCACCTTGAGGCCCGCCTTGGCGCCGCCGCCCGGGCCCTGCTGGGTGATGACCGAGCTGGTCACCATGAAGATGATGAGCAGCACGAGCATCACGTCCGTCAGCGGCGTGATGTTGATCTCCGCGAAGCCCGCGCCCTCCACCTCGTCGTCGCCCGAGCCGGGCGTCTTTCCCATGGCCATGGTGGGCGTGTCTCCTTACGAGGCGGGCTGCGGATCCGGGCGGGGAGCAGGCGGCGCCGCGCCCTCGCGCGGGGGCGGCGTGGCTTCCGGCAGCGGGCCGCCGGCGGAGCGCTCCTTGAGGACCTCCGCGAACTCGTCGCCCAACAGGCGCAGCTCCACCAGCACGCGGGACAGCCGGGCCTGGAAGTAGTTGTAGAAGACCATCGCCTGCACGGCGACGAGGATGCCCACGGCGGTGGCGACGAGCGCCTCGGAGATGCCCGTCATCACGGCCGCGGAGCCGCCGGTGCCGCCGGCCTCCACGTCCACGCCCAGGTCCTTGAAGGAGCGCATGATGCCGGCCACGGTGCCGAAGAGGCCCACGAAGGGCGTCGTCGAACCGATGGTGGCGAGCAGCCACAGGTTGCGCCGCAGCTTGAGCCCCACCTGGGCGCGCTCGCGCTCCACGGCGGACTCGATGCCGTTGCCACCGGAGGAGCGGGAGCGTTCCCAGCGGTCGAACCCGGCGAGGAAGATGTCGGCCGCCACGGCGTCGGAGCGCTCGGCGGCGGTGCGGGCGGCGGCCACGTCACCCCGGAGGAGGTGCTTCTGGACGATCTCCCCCAGGTTGCGGGAGCGCTCGCTCACGCCCCAGAGGGCGATGAGCCGCTCGATGGCCACGCCCAGGGCCACCACGGAGGCGCCCAGGAGGAGGGCGAGGGTGACGCCGCCCAGGCGAAGGTAATGAAGTAGATCGTTCAGGCTCATGATGGATGACCGGGCAGGCGGCCCTGGCTCACACTAGGACATATGAACCGCGCAGCCGCCGCAATCTTCCTGGTCCTCCTCTGTTCGGCCTGCCCCAAACGTCTCGAGTTCGGTCCGGAGGGCCGCATCGAGGACGCCCAGACGCTCTACCAGCACGTGCGCGAGCGGCAGGCGAAGGTGGTGAACCTGGAGGGTGACGCCAAGCTGCACGTGGACTCGCCCCAGGGCAGCGGCACACTCTCCACGTACCTCTCCATCACCCGTCCGGCCCTCATCCACCTGGAGACCTACGACTTCTTCAACCGCCCGGTGGCCTCGCTCGTGTCCAACGGTGAGCGCTTCGGCATCTACCAGGCAGGGGAGAACACGTACCTCCAGGGCCCGGCCAGCGCGGAGAACGTGTCCCGCTTCCTGCCTGTCGTCCTGCCGAGCGAGGAGCTGGTGGCGGTGATGCTGGGGCAGGTCCCCCTCCTGCCGCCGGAGTCCATGACCCTGGAGCTGGACGAGAAGGAGCGCGTGTACGTGCTCAAGCTCCAGCGGGGACCGGCGACACAGACACTGCGCGTGGATCCCAAGCACCTGCGCGTGGTGAAGAGCGAGGTCCGGGGCGTGCCGGGCTACGACCTGGCCTTCGAGGACTTCGAGCTGCGGGACGACCAGCTCTTTCCCAACAAGGTGCACCTGGTCGCCGCCTCGGCGGGCACGAAGCTGGACCTGAAGTACACGGACATCCGCCTCAACGGCCGCCCGGACCTGACGCTCTATGAGCTGGGCGCGCCCGAGGGGGCGAAGGTGGTGGACGTCGACGCGCGGGGCCAGGAGGTCCGCCCGGAGGGGCCGGTGTCCCGGCCGCCCCCCGCGCCGGGTTCCTGAGCTTCCAGGCGTCGAAAGGCAGCGTCCCGGCGCAAACCGGGTACTATGGCGCGCACGACATGGCACAGATCAAGCTTGGAGAACTGCTGATCAAGGCGAACGTCCTGCAGGAGAGCCAGCTCAAGGCGGCGCTCGCCGAGCAGGCCAAGTGGGGCGGGAAGCTGGGCGAGATCCTCGTCCGCATGAACCTCGTCTCCGAGGACATCCTCGTGCGCGCCTTGTCGAAGCAGCTGGGCATGCCGGCGGTGAACCTGGACTCCGTGCAGATGGTTCCGCCGCACGTGAAGGCCAAGATTCCGGCGCAGACGGCGCGCGACTTCTCCGTGGTGCCGCTGCAGCTGCGCGACGACGGCAAGACGCTGGTGGTCGCCATGTCGGACCCGCTCAACGTGCGGGTGCTGGACGAGCTGCGGGCCCTGTCCAAGTGCCGCATCGTGGCCAACGTGGCCGGGCGCACCTCCGTGGCGCGGGCGTTCGCGCGCCTCTACGAGGAGACGGCGGAGCTGGAGGACGCGGACACCAACTTCAAGGTGGTGGACGCGCAGGGCCGCACCGTCGTGAAGAACCTCAAGGACCTGGACCCGGCCGCCGCCGTCGCCA
>NZ_RAWC01000361.1:0-4963 GCF_003611685.1 Corallococcus sp. CA049B
GACAGGGGTGGATGCGCTCGCGCAGGTGCGCGGCGGAAGTGGCGAGGGCTTGAATGTCGGCGTCCGTGTGGACGGTCTCTGCCTTCTGGGTCACGTCGAGCAGCCCGTCCGCCAGGTCCTGGCGTCCGCGCGTGCGCAGCCCTTCCGCGACGGCGGTGGCGGTGGCGTGCGAAGGCAGGCCCGCGAGCGGCGCCAGCTGCTGCGTGAGGCCGCGCGTGATGAGCCCCGCGGCGAAGCCGTGGTGCTGGCCCTCGCGGTACAGGCGGCTCATGGCGAAGAGGGCGTCCGTGGCGCCCACGCGCATGGACTCGGGCGGAGGGAGCGGGCGGCCGAAGCGCTTCAGCGCGCCCGCCCACAGCACGACGCCCAGGAGCAGCTGCGCGACGGCGAAGTGCAGGCCATAGCGGCGCGCGAAGTCCACGAGCGAGCGCTCGTTGGTGAAGCCGTGGTGGAACTCGTCGAAGGCGAAGGGGCCGGGGCCCAGGGCCTCCAGCGCGCTCAGCCAGAACTGCGCGTTGTCCGCCCGCGCGAGCGCCGGGTTCATCGCGAGCTCGGGGGCGCCCACCACCAGCACCCGGCCCAGGCCCGCGTGAATCACCGCCGCCACGGGGAAGCCCAGGCGCTCATCCTCCAGCACCGTGACGGCGCCCTCCGGCAGCCGGAGGTAGGCCTGCACCTTCGCCTCCACGCGCTCCACGCCCAGCGTGTACGGCGTGGGCAGCGAGGGCACCAGCGTGCGCATGGGCAGCGTCACGTCCGCCTTGTCCAGCTTCACGCCCAGCTCATCCAGGAGCGCGTTCTCCCTCGAACCCCAGGGCACGTACACGAGCGAGGCGCCGGCGCGGACATGGGACAGCACGCGCTCCACCTCTTTGTCTTCCAGCTGCTGCGCCCGCAGGGCGTTGAAGCCCTGGTGCGGCGCCGACTCGTCGTCCACGCCCGCGTCCGGATCCGAGGCGAGCCGCGTCTGATCCGGATCCTCCTCGCGCGAGTCCTGGACCTCCACCGCGAGCAGCACCAGCGCCTCATGCCCGGTGAGCAGGCTCAGGTCCGTCATGTTGCGCGTCACCGGCAGGCCGCTCTCCTGCGCGAGCAGGTACAGGGCACGCGCGCCGTCCGGCTCCGCGCGGAAGGTGGACAGCGGATCCGCGAAGCCGCCGCGCTGGGCGCCGCGCACCAGGAACGTCCCGAGCACGCCCGCGAGCAGCAGGGCTCCCAGCACGAGCAGCGGGAAACGGTCACGCACCGGCGGCCTCCTGCGCGGGCGGCGCGGCGAGCAGCGGGGCGGTGATGGCGCGGAACTCCGTGTAGCCGTCAGCGCCCACGGGCACGTTGCCGTACCACGCGAAGTCGAAGCGGCGCGTCAGCTCGCGGAACGGGGCCTTCACCTCCGGACGCCCCCGGAACGCGCGCAGGTAGTCCCAGTTGGACAGCGTCTCGTCGTAGTGGATGGCGCCGTCGCGGTGCAGGCGCGACAGGAGCGCGAGGTACAGGTTGCGCACCGCCTGGCGGTACTCCCCCTTCGCGGCCAGCGCGTCGGCCAGGTGCGCCCAGCCTTCCGGCGGACGCGACAGCGCGTGGTCCGGGTTGCCCGCGAGCGCCGCGGCGTCCACGGTGCTCACCTCCAGCGCCGGGCCCGAGGCCTCACGCTTGCGCCGCAGCACGCTCACGACCACCACCCCCAGCACCGCCAGCGTCAGCGCGACCAGCATCACGACGAGCACGTTCGCCGCCGCGCCGTCGCTCACGGGGAGGGCCGTCTCCCGCGACTGGGGCTGTGGGTTGTTGCGCTTGAAGAAGTCCCTGAGCCACTCGCCCAGCTTGTCGATGAAGCGGCGCCACCAGCTCGACTCCGGAGGGACCTCTTCCTCCTTGGGGTCGGCCGGGGCCTTCTCCTGGCGCTCCTGGAACTCCGGCCGCGCGAGGATGGCCCGCGCCCGGTCCGTGGCCGCACGGGCGTCCGCTCTCGCCTGGGCCTCGGCCGTGGCCGACACCTGCGCGAGCCCGTTCTCCAGCGCCACCGCCGCCGTCTCGCAGTCCTCGTCGTCGTAGGCCAGTTGCTCCAGGTGGCGCACGAAGCGCTCGAGCTTGACCGTCTCGCGCGCGTTCAACGCATCGAAGTCCTTGAGCGCCGTGCCCTCCACCTGTTCGGGCAGCTCGCACTCCGTCGCGACCTTCTCCAGCCGGGCGCGCAGCGCCTTGCGGTCCACGGGCGTGGAGGCCTCCGGCGCGGCTTGCACCGGAGCAGGGGCCGCGAGGAGCAGCCCCGTGGCCAGCAGCAACGCCGCGGCCACGCCCTTGGATGCGAGCCCCCCACGCTGCGTGCCGCGCTCCGGGAGCTGCTGCACGGCGGCCAGCAGGTCCAGGCCTTCCTGCCGCACGCGTCCGTCCACCAGCAGCAGCGTGGCGGTCGCCGCGCGCAGGGGCTCGAAGAGGGCGAACGTCGTCGCGGCGAGGAACACGAGCCACGGCGGGTTGTCCAACGACGCGAACCGCTCCGCGAACGTCAGGTCGATGCCCACGAGCCGCCGCCCGAGGTACAGCAGGAAGTTGAGCCCCACGTGCAGGTTGAGGAACACCAGCACCTGTACGCTCATCAGCCAGCGCACCGCGGTGGCCGTCCCGCGCGACGGGCCGAGCAGCCGCGAGCCCACCGCGTACAGCTTCAGCGGGCTGCCCCGGCCCTGCATCGTCGCCGCGTAGCCCACGCCCTGCGCGGAGAGGAGGAACAGCGCGATGCCCAGCGAGAACGTCAACGACAGCACGTTGAAGAACGCCAGGTACGCCACGGCGATGAACAGGCTGGGCAGCCGCCCCAGCGCCGCGCGCAGGGACTGGCGCACGGACGGCTCCGCCTTCGCGCCCAAGAGCAGCTCCTGCACGTAGTGGCACGCCGCGCCCTGGCCCACGCCCCGCAGGAACCACGCGAGCGTCACGTACAGCGCGGGCAGGGTGGGGGAGCGCCCATGATCCACGGCGTCCAACAGGTGCAGCAGCGCCGCCACCACCGCCGCGCCACCCGGCAGCGTGAGCGCCCACACGCCCGCGTCGCGCGCGCACAGGCGCAGCGCCGCGTCCATCAAGGCCACCGGACCCCGGGGGCGCAGTTCCAATGCGGAGACGGCCATCGCGCTAGCCCACCGCGCGCGCGGCCAGCAGGACGCCGCCCCACACGAGCACGACGCCCACGAGCGCCAGCACCACGTGCGCCACGCTCCACTCGCGCCGGGGGGGCGGCCCCTCCAGCGCCTTGCGGCGCGTGTCGAGGCAGCTGGCGCAGCGGTTGATGCCCTCGAACTGCGTGGTGCACTCGCGGCAGATGACGCGCCGGCACTCCACGCAGACGCCCAGGCCCGCGCGGTCCGGGTGGTAGTGGCAGCGGCCCGAGCCCTGAATCATGCGCTCACCTTACGCAATCCAGGGCTCGCCACACCACCCCCGCGCGGGCGGGCACGGCCTACATCTCGTCGAAGAACTCGTCGTTGTAGGTGTACCGGCCGAGCCGTTTGACGAGCGCCTCCATGGCCTCCACCGGCTTCACGGCGAAGAGCATCTGCCGCAGCTTCTTCACCTTCTCGTACTCGCGCAGGGTGAAGAGCTTCTCCTCCTTGCGCGTGCCGGACTGGGCGATGTTGATGGCCGGGAAGACGCGCTTCTCCGCGAGCAGGCGGTCCAGGGTGACCTCGGAGTTACCCGTGCCCTTGAACTCCTCGAAAATCACCTCGTCCATGCGGCTGCCGGTGTCGATGAGCGCCGTGCCGATGATGGTGAGCGAGCCCGCTTCTTCCGTCGCGCGCGCGGCGCCGAAGATGCGCTTGGGGCGCTCCAGGGCGCGGCTGTCCACGCCGCCCGTCATGGTGCGGCCGGAGCTGTCGACTTCCTTGTTGTAGGCGCGCGCCAGGCGGGTGATGGAGTCCAGGAGGATGACCACGTCCTTGCCGGACTCCACCAGCCGGCGGGCGCGCTCCAGCGCGAGCTCCGCGACCTTGAGGTGGTCGCCCGTGGGCCGGTCGGAGCTGGAGGCGATGACCTCCGCCTTGATGCTCCGGCGCATGTCCGTCACTTCTTCCGGGCGCTCGTCGATGAGCACCACCATGACGTGGCACTCCGGGTGGTTCTGGATGACGGCCTGCGCGATGCGCTGGAGCATGATCGTCTTGCCCGTCTTGGGCGGGGCGACGATGAGCGCGCGCTGACCCTTGCCGATGGGCGCGATGAGGTCCAACACGCGCGTGACCATCTCCTTGTGGCCGTTCTCCAGCTTCAGCCGCTCGGTGGGGTCCACGGAGGTGAGGTCCGCGAAGTGCGGCAGCCGGGGCGCGCCCTCCAGCGGGCGGCCGTCCACCGTGTCCACCTTCTGGATGACGCCCTTGTGGCCGCGCATCTGCGCGAACGCGGTGAGGTACTGGCCCTGCCGCAGGCGCAGCTTCTGCACCAGGTTCTTCGGAAGCTCCGGGTCGTCCGGCGACGCCAGCAGGTTGCGCTTCACCTGACGCAGGAACGCATTGGGGCCCTTGGCCTCCGTGTCCAGCACGCCCTCCACGGGCGCCAGGTTCTGCTGCGGCGCGCCCTGGGCGTGTCCGCCGCCGCGCTGCTGCTGCTGATGGCGTGGGTGCTCATGCCGCGGCTGCGGCTGCGGCTGCCCGCCGTCCTGCGGGCGGCTCTCCTGGCCCTGCGGCTGGCCGCCGCCCTGGGGCTGCTGCTGTTGCTGCTGCGCCTGGCGCTGGCGGTACTGCTCCAGCTCCTGCGGCGTCAGGAAGACCTGCACCTGCTGGCCGTCCGGACCCGCCTGCATGCGGTAGGCCTGGCCCTCCGGGGTGAAGTGCACCTGCGCGCCACGGCGGCGGCGACGGCGGCGGCGGCGGCGGCCTCCCTGGCCCGCGGGGCCTCCGGGTCCGCCGTTCTGGGCGGCGCCTCCAGCGGAGGCATCGCCCTCGTCGGGGCCCTCGTCGCCCTCGTCGTC
>NZ_RAWC01000362.1:0-4952 GCF_003611685.1 Corallococcus sp. CA049B
GTGCTGGAAGCCTTCCATTTGTCGTTGACGTCCGCCGCGCGTATCACCGCCAACGGCGGTGGCGGCGGCGAGGGTTCATCCACCACCAGCAATTACGGCGGAAATGGCTCCAATGGTAGCCAGGACTCCGCCTTGCCTGCGAGCGGAGGAACCGGTGGAACCGCCACGGGAGGCGACGGCGGCGCAGGGGGAACCGGCACGGCGGCACCCCTCAAGGGCGCGGACGGAATCAGGGATGGCTTCGGTACCGAAGGCGGCGGAGGAGGAGGCGGAGGCGCCGCGGGCTACATCCACCTGCGCAGCGTCCAGTCATGTGTCATCAACGCCTCATCCGTGATCAGTCCCGCACCCACGGGTGGCTGCGCACCCCTCTGACCCGCCTGGAGGGCAACCAACCCAGCCCCCCCATGTGAAGTTTCACACACCTGCTGTGAAATCATGTACGGTGTGTTTCACCCGCTGCACGACGCGCGGGCGAAACACATCTCAGGGGGAATCACATCATATGAATGGCATGCAATTGCTGCGTCGCGGCGCGGTGGTGGGCTTTGGCTTCTTCGCGCTGATGGGCTGTGGGGGCCCGGATGCCGTAATCCAGGATCCGGAGCTCGGCAACGTCGAGCAGGGCATCAACGTCGCCACCAACGGCAGCTTCGAGAACAACGCCATCGGCAACTTCAACTACGTGGTCCTCAACGCCGGCAGCACCGCGTTGCCGGGCTGGACCATCACCGCGGGCATCAAGGTGATGAAGAACACGTACAAGACGCCGCAGAACGGCGTGCAGTCCATCGACCTCAATGGCCTGGGCGCGGGCTCCCTGTACCAGGACGTGCCCACCGTCGTCGGCGCCGGCTACACGGTGACCTTCTACGTGTCCAACAGCCCCGCCTGCGCCACCGTGTCCCGGTCGGCCACCATCAACTACGGGCCGTCCAGCGCCAGCTTCTCCAATTCGTCCGCGTCCTGGGGCCTGCGCACCTACGTGTTCAACGCCACCAGCACCACGTCGCGCATCACGCTCACCAGCACCTCCGGTGGCGTCGGCTGCGGTCTGGCCATCGACAACCTCCAGGTGAACGGGCCGTGATGCACGCGGTCCGCTGATCCATGCGGGCTCCGGGCCGCCGCTCCCCTTTTCGGGGGACGGCGGCCCTTTTCTGTAGCGCCCAGAGAACGGACGTCCGCTGGAGAACCCAGGCTGCGCCATTCAACACACACGGCCTCCGGTCGCCTGGTCGCCCTCCAGGCGCCCGCCGTTCATCGACGCACGTTTCGCCAGGGGCTCCCGCCCGGCCTACTGGCCATTGCGAGGAGAAACCCCGAAGTTTGCTCCCCCAGCAGTGGCCTCCGTTCTTGAAGGCGCGCCTGGGCGTGGAGGCACATGGGCGCGGTGGACGACATCCTGCGAGGAGGCGGCGCCTGTGGCGCACTGCTTCGCCAGGTGGACTGGGCGAAGACGTCCCTGGGGCCGGTGGAGACGTGGCCCCAGTCGCTGCGCACGGCCGTCGGCATCGTGCTCGCTTCCGACTATCCGCTCTATGTCGCGTGGGGCCCGGAGTTCGTCCAGTTCTACAACGACGCGTACCGGCCCATCTGCGGACGCACGAAGCACCCCGCCGCCCTGGGACAGGCCGCGCCCGTCACCTGGCCGGAGGTCTGGCACATGCTGGGCCCCGGCTGGGAGCGCATGCGGCGGACGGGCGAGGCCCTCTTCGTCAATGACCTGATGATGCCGCTCGACCGCAACGGCTTCGTCGAGGAGTGCTACTTCACCTACAGCCACTCGCCCGTGCGCGACGAGTCCGGCGACGTGGCGGGCGTCTTCGCGGCGCTGACGGAGACCACCGGACAGGTGGTGGGCACGCGGCGGCTGGACACGCTGCGCGAATTGGGGGCCTCCACCGCGGACCGGGCCACCCTGGACGACGCCTGCCGCGAAGCCATGCGCGTCATCGCCGCGGCGCCGCTCGACGTGCCCTTCGCCCTGCTCTACCTGGTGGATGACGCCACCCGCACCGCCCGGCTCGCTGGGACGAGCGGACTGGCCGCGGGGGATGCGCTCGCTCCCGAAACACTGCTGCTCCCGGACGGCACGGGCGAGGCGAGCGCGGACTGGCCCCTGGGCGCCGCCGCGAGCACCGGCGCGGCCTTCCTCTGGGAGAGGCTCCCCGGGGAGACAGGCACCGTCGCGGTGGGGCCGTGGCCGGAGGGAACGGCCTCCGCGTGGGTGCAGCCCCTGCCGCGCGTGGGACATGCGCGGCCCGCGGGCTTCCTGGTGACGGGGCTGAGCCGCCGGCTGGCGCCCGATGAGAAGTACCGGGGCTTCCTGGAGCTGCTGGCCCGGGGCGTGACGACGGCCATCTCCCAGGCCCACGCTCGTGAGGAGGACCGCCGCCGCGCGGAGGCGCTGGCCGCGGTGGACCGCGCGAAGACGGACTTCTTCAGCAACGTGAGCCACGAGTTCCGCACGCCGCTGGCGCTGATGCTGGGGCCGGTGGAGGACGGTCTCCAGGATCCGCTGGAGCCGCTCGGTCCCCGGCAGCTCGAACGGCAGCGCACGGTGCACCGCAACGGCCTGCGGCTGCTCAAGCTCGTCAACACGCTGCTGGAGTTCTCCCGCATCGAAGCGGGCCGCCTGCACGCGACCGCGGTGCCCACCGACCTCGCCGCGCTCACCCGAGGGCTCGCCAGCGGCTTCCGCTCCACCGTGGAGCGCGCGGGCCTGACGCTCGACGTGGACTGTCCCCCGCTGCCGCACCCCGTGAAGGTGGATCCGGATCAGTGGGAGAAGATCGTCCTCAACCTCATCTCCAACGCGTTCAAGTTCACGCACCAGGGCGGCATCCGCGTGAGCCTGCGCTGGCGGGGAACGCAGGTGGTGCTGCTCGTGGCGGACACCGGCACGGGCATCCCGCCGGAGGAGCTGCCGCGCATCTTCGACCGCTTCCACCGCGTGCAGGGCGCGCAGGGACGCAGCTACGAGGGCAGCGGCATCGGGCTCGCGCTGGTGCGGGAGCTGGTGCGCCTGCATGGCGGCGACGTGCAGGCGGAGAGCCACCCCGGCCAGGGCAGCACCTTCACGGTGACGCTGCCCGCGGACGCGGCCTCCACTTCCGCCCCCGCCGAGGGCACGTCCACGTCCGCGCGCGTCCTGACGAGCGCGACCGCCGCGGCGTTCCTGGAGGAGGCGTCCGGCTGGCTGGAGCCAGAGGGCACGCCGGCCACGCTCGCGGCCGGCGCGGCCTCCGATTCCCTTATGAGGACCGTGGGCGGCCACGTCCTGTTCGCGGACGACAACGCGGACATGCGCGCGTATGTGCATTCGCTGCTCGCGGACCGCTTCGAGGTGACGCTCGCGGCGAACGGGCAGGAGGCGCTGGAGTCCTGCCGGGCCCGGATGCCGGACCTCGTCATCAGCGACGTGATGATGCCGGCGCTGGATGGCTTCGGGCTCCTGCGCCGGCTGCGAGATGCCCCGGCGACGGCGCACGTGCCCGTCATCCTGCTGTCCGCGCGCGCGGGCGAGGAGGCCACGGTGGAGGGCCTGCGCATGGGCGCCACCGACTACCTGGTGAAGCCGTTCTCCTCTCGGGAGCTGCTGGCGCGCGTGGAGGGCAACCTCGCGGCGGCGCGGGCGCGCCGGGAGCAGCGTCAGGCGGAGCGGGAGCGCGAGAAGCTGATCGCGGTGGTGGAGCAGTCCTCGGACCTCATCGGCATTGGCGGGCCGGACGGACGGGCGATGTTCCTCAACGAGGCGGGCCAGCGGATGCTGGGGCTGGAGGGGCCGGAGGCGGTGCGCAGCACCCACCTGTTCGACTACTTCCTGGAGGAGGACCGCCCCTACGTGCGCGACGTCATCCTGCCCAGGCTGCGCGAGCACGGGCGCTGGGACGGTGAGTTCCGCCTCCGCAACTTCCGCACCGGGGGGGCGGTGCCCGTGCACTACAACTTCTTCCAGCTGCGCGATGCCGCGACGGGCGAGGACATCGGCATCGCCACGGTGAGCCGCGACATCACCGAACGCCACCGGCGCGAGGCGGAGGCGCGGGAGCAGCGGGAGTTCGAACAGCAGCTCATCGGCATCGTCAGCCACGATCTGCGCAGCCCCATCAACGCCATCCTCCTGTCGGCGAACGCCCTGCTCCAGCGCGACGACCTGGGGGAGCGCGCGACGAAGAACACCGGCCGCATCATCAGCAGCGCCGAGCGCGCGAACCGCCTCATCCGCGACCTGCTGGACGTGACCCAGGCGAGGCTGGGCGGAGGGCTGCCGGTGCACCGCCGCCGCATGGACTTCCACGAGGTCACGCGACAGGCGCTGGAGGAGGTCCAGGTGGCGTTCCCGGAGCGGCAGGTGGTCCTGGACCAGCAGGGCGATGGCCTGGGCTCGTGGGACGAGGAGCGGCTGGGCCAGGTGGTGCTGAACCTGGTCACCAACGCCCTCCGCTACAGCGAGCCCGGCTCCACGGTGCGGATGTCCACGCGCGAGGAGGGGGACGACCTGGTGCTGGAGGTCCACAACCGGGGCCGCCCCATCCCGCCGGAGATGCTGCCCACCCTCTTCCAGGCCATGCGGCGCGGCCACCATGACGAAGGCCGGTCCTCGCGCAGCGTGGGGCTGGGGCTCTACATCGTGCAGCAGGTGGCGCGCGCGCACGGAGGCCACGTGAGCGCGACCTCCAGCGAAGAGGCCGGGACGACGTTCACGGTCCGCATGCCAAGGGAAGCGCCCCCCGCCTACGACACCGTGTCCTGAAGCCCTATTCGTCCGCCCGGAGCGCGATGGCGGGCGTCACGCGCAGCGCGCGGCGGGCGGGCAGCCAGCTGGCCACGAGCGCCACGGCCCCCAGCAGCAGGGGCACGCCCGCGAACGTCAGGGCGTCCAGCGCGCCCACGCCGTAGAGCATCCCCGCGAGGCCGCGCGCGAGCACCGCCGCCCCCACGAGCCC
>NZ_RAWC01000363.1:0-4926 GCF_003611685.1 Corallococcus sp. CA049B
CTGTAGCTGCCATCCGCGCCGGTGATCAGCGACACCGTCTCGCTGCGGTCCGCGTTGAGCCCCTCCACCTGCGCGCCCGCCGCGGGCTTCCCATCCGCCAGGTACACCCGGCCCGTCAGGTGCGTCGCGGGCTTGAGGGTCAGCTCCACCGGCGCCGTGCTGCCTCGCGGCACCTCCTGCGTGCCGCTCACCTTGCCCTTGCGCGCGGACACCGTGAAGCGCGGTACGAAGGGCGGACTCGCCAGCGTGAAGTTGCCGTCCGGCCCGGACAGCACCGACCCGTCGCACACGTCGCACGTCACCACCGCGTCCGGCACCGCGCCGCCCGACGCATCCCGCACCCGCCCGGACACCGAGGGCGCCTTCACCAGCACGACGTCGCCCATGTCCTGCGTCGTCGAGGGGCGGTCCACCACCTGCGGCTCGTACCCCGCCGCGTCCACCGCGACGATGAGCCGGTCCCCCGCCGTGGACAGCGGCAGCTCGAAGCGCCCATCCGGGCTGTTCACGTCGTGCTCGTCCACCCGGAAGCGGCGCACCGGCTGGCCCGAGTCATCCACCACGCGGCCCCGGAACGTCGTGCGCCGGCGCATCTTCACCTGCACCGGCGGCCCACCCGGCTTGCCCTGCGGCCGCTCCATCGGCTCGTAGCTCGCGTGGCGCGCCTCCACCGCGTAGGTGCGGTCCGGCCGCAGCGCGCGGAACTCGAAGTGGCCGCTCGAGTCCGTCTGCGTCGGCTCCGCCACGCGCGGCGCCACGCTCATCGCCGCGCCCACCACCGGCTGGCCGTCCTCGTCCACCACGTCGCCCGTCAGCTGCGCGCCCGCCTCCAGCTCCACCGTCACCTGCTGCTTCGCTCCGTCCTGCACCGTCACCGACCGGGGACTCGAGGGCAGGTACTCCGGATGCGACGCCACCAGCTGGTACGTGCCCGGCGGCAGGCCCCGCATGGGCACCACGCCGTCCGGCCCGGAGGGACGGTCGCTGCGGAAGATGTTCTCCGGATCCGCCCACATCGTCACGTCCGCGCCCTCGACTCGCCGGCCGCCGCTGGTCACCGTCACGTCCGCGCCCGCCTTCGCCTCCAGCGACAGCGTCACGTCCATCGCGGGCGCTGACGCCTGCACGCTGCCGCCACCCCACTCGGAGTGGTGCGCGTGCAGTGTGTAGAGCCCCGGCATGGGCACCTGCGCCGTGAAGTGGCCGTCCTCGCCCGCGTTCACCACGCCGCCCGTGGGCTGCACCAGCACGGACACGCCCGCCGCGGGCCGGCCGTACTCGTCGATGACCTGCCCGCGGATGACCGTGGCCTTCGCCAGCTCCAGCTCCAGCGGCGTCTCGCCCGGCGTCACGCGCGCGGGCAGCTGCGCCGCCGTGAAGCCCTCCGCCTGCCCCTCCAGCACGTACTCGCCCGGCGCCAGCGGCCCCAGCTCCGCCAGGGCCCCGGTGGGCACGGCGTCGCGGCGGATGAGGTCGCCCGCCACCGTGCGCAGGAGCAGCTGCGGGTTGGGCACCGGCTGGCCCTCCTCGTCGACAATCGTGACGAGCAGCCGGCCCGCGGCCTCCAGCACCAGCGTCACCTGCGTCACCCGCTGCGACAGCGTGAGCGTCCGCGGCGCGGAGCCGAAGCCCGGCGTCTCCGCCGTCACCACCACCTCGTCCGGGTACAGGCCGTTGAAGCGCACCGGCCCACCCTGCGCCTCCGCGTGCTCCTCGCGCGTCAGGTGGTCGCCGCGCAGCCGCACCGTCGCCGCCGCGGGCGCCCCGTCGCGCAGCACGCGCACCTCCAGCGTGCGCGACGGCGTCAGCTTCAGGCGCAGCGGCTGCGAGTCCGCCTCCACCTGCTGCGCCACCGCGGGCTGGAAGCCCTCCGCGTCCGCGAGCACGTAGAAGGGGCCCTCGCCCAGTCCCGACAGCGTGAAGGCCCCGCCCGCGCCCGCCACTGCCTCGAAGGACAGCGGCACCTTGCGCGACACCGCGCGCACGCGCGCCCC
Organism: Corallococcus sp. CA049B; assembly: GCF_003611685.1. Classification (NCBI taxonomy): domain Bacteria; kingdom Pseudomonadati; phylum Myxococcota; class Myxococcia; order Myxococcales; family Myxococcaceae; genus Corallococcus; species Corallococcus sp. CA049B. Next base: position 1,995 of record NZ_RAWC01000363.1, read on the forward strand.
AGGCCTCGCCTGGCCGGAGTCATCCACCACCGTGCCGGTGATGCTCCGCAGGGGCGGCAGGTACAGCTCCACCGCCTCACCCGGCGCGGCCCGATCCTTGAGCGCCACGCCCAGCCCCGCCGAGCGCGCCCACACCGTGAAGGACACGCCCGCCAGGTGCTCGAAGCGGAACCTCCCTTGCGCGTCCGTGCGCACCGTGGCGCGCGCGGTGAGGAAGCCCTGCTGCTGTTCGAAGAAGGCCCGCGTGTGCAGCGCCGTCTCGTGCGCGGTGCAGGCCAGCAGCGCCAGGCCGCACTCGTCGCAGCGCACGTCCGCCAGCGTCCGCTCCGCGGAGGCCGCGAGCGACACCTCCGCGTCCGCCACCGGCCGGCCGTTGCCGTCCAGCACCCGCCCGGTGAGCGTCAGCCCCTCCTGCGCGCCGGACGACACCGCCACCGCGTTGAAGGCGGGCATCCCCTGGCGGATGGAGCTGGCGGAGACGGGCGAGACGGGGCGCGCGGCCGGCGCGCCCCACCGGGGCCCCAGCACGATGGCGGCGAGCGCCAGCACGGCGGCCACCGCGATGAAGACCCATTTGCGCATGTGTACGCGGCCGGGACCTTACTCCCAGGCCGGCCCCCCAACGACGGTTTCCCCCGGGAAATTCCAGAGCGTCCTCTTGAGGACGTCCCGGGGGCCGTGGGAGTTCCCGCCTCAGTCCTCGGCGAACGGTTGGATGGCCTGCGCCACCGCCAGCTCCTGCCGCGCCTCGCTCAACTCCGAGTTGGTGGCGCGCAGCCGGTCGCTCAGCACCTGCACGAAGCTCCAGAGCATCTTCACCGCCAGGATGGCCTCGCGCTTCATCAGCCCCATCAAGTCGGAGCGGGCGATGACCATGGTCCGCGTGGGCTCCGTGGCGCGCACGGTGGCGGAGCGGGGCGCGTTGTCGATGAGCCCCATCTCGCCGAAGTGCCCGCCCGAGCGCAGCTCCGCGATCTCCACGCCGTTCTTCTCGATGGCCACCCGGCCCCGGATGACGACGAAGAGCTCCTCGCCCGGCTGCCCCTCCACGACAATCTCCCGGCCCGCCGGGTAGGTGCGCGTGGTGGCGATGGACAGCACCGCCGTCTGCTCCTTGTACGTGAGGTGGCGGAAGAGCGGGATCTTCCGCAGCGCCTCCATGCGCGACTGCGCCTCGCTCGTCTCCTCGCTGGCGAGCGCCGCGCTGTCGCCGGCCACCTTCACCACCACGGCGGTGATGTTGTCCTTGCCGCCGCGCTCGTTGGCCATCTCCACGAGCTTGCGCGGCAGGTCCCCGGGCTGCAGCCCCGCGACCAGGGGCAGTATCTCCTCGTCCTCGATGTAGCCGTGCAGGCCGTCCGAACAGAGGAGGAACACGTCGCCGGGCATCAGGTCCACGATGAGCGTGTCGACCTGGACGGACTCCTGGATGCCCACCGCGCGCGTAATCACGTTGCGGTACTGCGAGGTGGCGGCCTGCTCCTTGGTGATGGTGCCGGCCTTGAGCTGCGCGGCGACGAGCGTGTGGTCCTCGGTGAGCCGGTGGCACTGCCCGTGCCGCACCAGGTACACGCGGCTGTCGCCCACGTGGCCGATGACGCCCTTGTTGCCGCCCACGGCCAGGCACACGAACGTGGTGCCCATGCCGCGCTTGGAGGCGTCCGTCATCGCCGTGCGGTAGATGTCCGCGCACGCGCGCTGCACCGCCACCTCCACCAGCGCGGCCGCGGCGGAGCGGCTGTCCGCAGTGGGGTTCTGCGCCAGGTCCTTGAGCAGGTGCCGGTTGGCCGCGATGTGCTGCTTGACGACCTCCGTGGCCCGCGCGCTGGCGACTTCACCCGCGGCGTGTCCGCCCATGCCATCGGCGACCATGAACAGGCCGAGCGACGCGTCCACCATCATCGCGTCTTCGTTGTGTTGCCGTTTCCGGCCGACATCGGTCAGCCCGAAGGCTTCTGTGGTCAAGGCCACCGCGAACGCTCCATCCGTGCCTAGAGGGTGACTCCGCACGTTACGCAGGCCGCCGAAGACGTGGCAAGGCTTCAGGGTTGCAGCCGCACCGACAGCAGGCGCGCGAAGCCTCCAGCCGTGTAGAAGCTGACCTCCACCTGACCGAAGCGCAGCCGCACCCCCTCCTCCACCGCCATGGGTTTGCGAGCCAACAGCCGGCCCCCGGCCACGTACGAGCCGTTCTTCGAGCCCGCATCTGTCAGTAGAAAACGGGTATCCCCTGCGTCCCTTGAAAACCACGCGTGGAACCGGGACACGCTGCCGTCATCCAGGACGACGTCGTTGTTGCCGGTGCGCCCCACGGTGATGCCCCGGCCAAAGGCGTTGCCCTGGGACTTGAGCAGCGGGAAGACGACGGGTTCGTCCTGACCGAGCGTCGGCGGCCCGGCGTTCGTCACCGTGCGGACCGGATAATCCTCCAGGTCGGAGGGGGTCACCCCGCCCAGGGGAGGCGTGAAGAGGAGGAGCCCCGCCGGGAGGCCCCGTTCGAACTCCTCGCGGTTGCGCAGGTAGCGCGCGACGTGGGCACTGAGCAGCTCGGCCATGGACGTGGATTCGGCGCCCTACCCGCACCGGCAGGCGGGGCCGCTCTCGCTCATGGAGTGTACCGCGCCCCTACCGCCAATCCGCGAAAAATCCGAGGTTCACGCCACCCACGAAGTCGCGCGCGAAGCTGCGGTTCTTCAGGCCGAAGGGCTCCGCGTAGCCCACGGCCAGGCCCACGCCCACGTCGCGCGGCAGCTGGTAGCCAATCTGGAGACGGCCCTGGACGGTGCCCGCGGTGCGGCGGTCCGGGGGCTGGGTGGTGAAGTGGGCGCCGTAGAAGGTGGGGCCGCCCGTCACCTGGAAGCCCCAGTGGGCCTTGCCCGGCAGGTGGTTGCGGTAGCCGAAGCCCACCTGCGCCGTGTGCTCGTAGTAGGAG
>NZ_RAWC01000364.1:0-4902 GCF_003611685.1 Corallococcus sp. CA049B
GCCCCCACTGGCGCCAAGGCCCGGGAAGCCCCCCCGCCGCGACGCTGGACGTCGCGGCCTTCGCCTCCCCTCCTCGCGAGCCCGTCCGTCCGCCTTTCGGGCCCGGACACCCACGGTCACGCGTCAGAAGGGCCCTGCGGCGCCGCACCCGACTACGCCGGGCGCTCCCAACCGTGGCGGTTCACGAAGTCCGACACCATGGCGGCCGTCGTGTCGCGGATCTTCTCCACGTCCACCGCGGACTTGCCCACCGTGTCCTCCATGGGCCAGTCCTCGCGCTTCTGGTCCGCCACCGTCGGCGCGTCCGGCAGCCCGCCCAGCGTCACCAGGATCTGCGCGCTCCTGGCCAGCTCCGGCGTCAGGCGCTGCGGCTTCGCATCGCCCAGGTCCACGCCCATCTCCTTCATGGTGGCGAGCACCTCGGGATGCAGACGCTCGGCCGGCTGCGTTCCCGCGGAAATCGCGCGCGCCTTCGCCGGGTCCGCCAGCAGGTTGAAGAAGGCCGCCGCGATCTGCGAGCGACCTGCGTTGTGCGTACAAGCGAAGATGACCGTGTTCATCGCACCGCCTTTGGAGTGTTGATAATCATGATGTTCCTGGGCTTCCTGGGAAGTATCACATCCTGAGTGGGGAAGAGGACAACGCTCGCCCCTCCCCCATCACGTCCCCCTGACAAGGGGTGTCATGACGGCGGATATGGGTAGGATTTGACTCCGCGCGAACCCTTCGCTCGGGCGGAAGCCGGGGGGATGCCTAGGTTGGTGGGGTCATGCAAAGCACCCCTTCCTGGGCCTGGGCTTCTGCGGCTTCGTGTGGGTGACGCTGGGCAGTGAGCGCGGCCACGAGTACCTGGCTGCGTGGCTCATCGAGAAGAGCCTGAGCCTGGACAACGTCTTCGTCTTCCTCGTCATCTTCCGCAGCCTGAACGTGCCCCAGCGCTACCAGCACGAGGTGCTCTTCCTGGGCATCTTCGGCGCGCTGGTGTTCCGGGCCCTGTTCATCTTCGTGGGGGCGGCGGCGCTGCAGCGCTGGGGCTGGGTGTCGTACGTCTTCGGCGCCATCCTGCTCGTCACCGCGTGGCGCGTCCTGCGCGAGGATCCGTCGAAGCAGGAGGACAACCGCGTCGTGGGGTGGCTGGCCAGGAAGCTGCCGGTGACGGACCAGGTGGCGGGGCCGCACTTCCTGGTGAAGCACCAGGGCCGCAGGATGGCCACGCCGCTGCTGCTGGCGCTCGTGGGCCTGGAGGTGACGGACATCCTGTTCGCGGTGGACTCGGTGCCGGCGGCGTTCTCCGTCACCACCGACACGTTCATCCTCTACAGCTCCAACGCCTTCGCCATCCTGGGGCTGCGCGCGCTCTACCTCGTCATCGCCGGGGTCGTGGGGCAGCTGAAGTACCTGCACTACGGGCTGGCGGGGGTGCTGGCGTTCGCGGGCGTGAAGATGGTGGTGGAGACGTGGGTGCACATCCCGCCGCTCCTGTCCGTGGCCATCATCGTGGTGGTGATTGGCGGGGCGGTGGGCGCGAGCCTGGCGCACCGGAGGTCCGTGCGCCAGGTGGAGGCCTGACCGCTCAGGGCGTGGGCAGGCCCGCGGTGCCGCCGGGATTCAGGGGCTTCGTCAGGAGCGTGTCGAACGTGGGGTTCGCCGCCTTCGCGATGCGCGCCGCGTGCTTCTTCAGGAGGGCGGCGTTGGCGTCCTTCACGTCCTTGCCCGAGGCCAGCTCCAGCTGGGTGATGTACTTGCGCAGCCCGGCGCGGCGCTGCTCCAGTTGCAGCCGCTCCGCCTCGCCGAGCTTCGGGTCCTCCAGCCGCGGCGAAATCGCGGCGAGCTGCTCCTCCAACAGCGCGATGTTCGCCGGGTCGGACGCCTGGGACACATTCGGGACGCCCGCGTCCGGCGCGGCCACGGGCTCCGGATACACCACGGCGGTGAGGCGGCCGAACTCCTGGGGCGACATGCGCTGCGCCTCCAGGTTCAGGAGGAGGGAGGCCTGGGCCTTGCCCATCATGCGCAGGGAGGCGCCCGCGGCCCGGAGCTGCGCGCGGCGGCTTCCACTGCTGAGCGCGTTGCCATGCTCCCGGACGAACTCCAGGGTCTCCTCCTGCAGCACGGCGTAGGCGGGCAGGGTCGCCTCGCGCGCCGCGAGGTAGGCCTCCAGCCGCGCCTCCTCCAGCTTCAGCACCTTGCCCGTGGCGGGCGGCTGGAAGGGGTAGCGGGCGTTGAGCTCGGCGATCTTCCGGGCGCGGTCCTGGGACTGCATCAGCGCGGCCACGCCGGCACCGTCCATCTGGCGGTCCGCCCAGTACCCCGTCGCGACCAGGCCTCCGCCCACGACCAGCAGCCCGCCGACACCCAGCCCCAGCCCGAGGATCCACTTCTTGTTCATGGCGCTGCTCCGCTCTCCTTCCGGAAAGAGCGGGGCCCGCCCGCCGCCGGAGCCCCTTTGCTACCCGGGCCGTCCCTGGAGGGCAAGCGCGCCCCGGGCGGGCGGCCCCTTCAGCCCCGGGCGGGCGGCCGTCGCGGCAGCTGCACGAGGAAGGTGGTGCCGTCCTGGACGGTGGAGCGCACGCGCAGCCGGCCGCCGTGCGCATCCACGATGTGCTTCACGATGAACAGCCCCAGCCCCAGCCCGTGGGAGTTGCGGTGGCCGTCCCGGGCCTCCGCGCGCTTGAGGGGTTCGAACAGGTGCGGCATCAGGTGCTGGGGAATGGGGCGCCCCTGGTTCTTCACCGCGAGCGTCACCGCCTCCGGCTGGCCGCGCAGCCGCACGCGCACCGGGCAGTGGGCGTCTCCGTAGGCGAGCGCGTTGTTCACCAGGTTGGTGATGACCTGCGCCAGCCGGTCCGGGTCGCACCACAGCCGGGCCCCTCCCCGCCCCGCCACCTCCAGGCGCCGGTCCGGGTGGGCCTGCTGCACCTCGTCCATCACCTGGCGCACCAGGTCCAGGAGGTCCACCTCGCGCGGGTCCATGGGGATGCCGCCGCCCAGCCGGGCCTGGGTGAAGTCCAGCACGTCGCGCAGCATGCGGTGCGCGCGCTCGGCGCTGGAGAGGATGCGGGCCACGGCCTTCTGGTCGCGCGGGTCGGGGTCCTCGCGCTTCGCCAGCGACGTGGCGGCCATGGTGATGGCGGAGATGGGGTTGCGCAGGTCGTGGCCGACGATGCCGATGAGCAGCTGTTCGAACTCCGCGCGGCGCTTCGCCTCGGCTTCCGCCTCGTGCCTGCCGGTGACGTCCTGCATGGCGCCCACCATGCGCACCGGGCGGCCCTGGAGGTCCTTCACCACGCGGCCCCGGTCCTCGACGAAGGCCCACGTCCCGTCGCCCCGGCGCATCCGGTACTCGGCCTCCCAGTGGCCCTCGTGGCTGTCGATGGCCACCTGCAGCTCCCGCATCACCCGCTCGCGCTCGTCGGGGTGCAGGCTGGCCGTCCACCACGCCGTGTCCATGACGGGCGGCCCCCGGGACGCGTCCAGCCGGAGGACGCGGGGCGCGGATTCGCTCCAGTGGATTTCATCCGTCACCAGGTCCCAGTCCCAGATGATGTCGCGGGTGGCCAGGGTGGCCAGCCGGTAGCGCGTCTCCGACGCACGCAGCTCCTGCTCCGCCCGGCGCCGCTCGGTGATGTCCAGCGACACGCCCGACACGCTCACCACGCGCCCGCCCGCGTCGAACACCGGCAGGAGGCGGACCTCGAACCAGACGCCCATGAGGTACAGCTCCGTGGACAGCCGCTCCCCGGCCAGCGCGCGCAGGATGACCTCCAGCACGTCCCGCCGGTCCCGGAACACGTCGAAGACGGAGCGCCCGCGCATCACCCGGGAGGGCACGGACGCGGACGTCACGCCCTCGCCCTCGAAGAGGGTGAACACGCCCTGCGCGTCGAAGGCCCACAGCACGACGGGCAGCTGCGTGAGCACGCGGTGGAGCTGCTCGCGGGCCTCGTCGCGCTCCTGGCGCAGCGTGCGCGTGGTGGTGATGTCCGTGGACACGCCGCACAGGGCCCAGGACTCGCCCTGCACGACGCCGGGCAGGGGGAACTTCATCGTGTGGTAGAGGTGCGTCCCGTCGGGCTGGAGCACCTCCTCGTCGAAGACGAGCGGCGTCTTCGCCGCCAGCACCCGGCGGTCGTTGTAGCGGAAGCGCTCCGCCGTCTCCCGGGGGAACAGGTCCAGGTCCGAGCGCCCCAGCACCGCCTCGCGCTCGTGGCCGGAGATGGCCTCGAAGGGGCGGTTGATGAAGAGGTACCGTCCGCTGGCGTCCTTCGCGTAGATGGCGGCCGGGGCGTGGTCGAGGATCTCCTGCAGCCGCCGTTCGCGGGAGCGCAGCGTGTGTTCGTGCTCATGGACGTAGTGGGCCACGGCTTCCGTCAGGCTCCGGTCCAGCGCGCGCCACAGCGTGCGCAGCTCGTCCGTGCCGAGCGGCCGGTGGGACGCATCCAGCACCTCGAGGATGGCCTCGCGCAAGAGGCCGTACTCCTCCACCAGCGTCTCCACGCGGGCGCCGGCCTGGAAACGCCGCAGCCCCAGCTCCCGGGCGTGGGCCCAGACCGCCCCCGAGGACCAGGTCTCCGCGGGGCCCTGCCGGAGGACGAGCACCAGCGCGTCCACCAGCTTGAGCATCCCCTCCAGCCGGTCCTGGAACTCCGCGGACATGCCGGGCGGGTGGGGATCCAACCGTGCGCCCCAGCGCCGGAGGATGTCCTCACGCCGCGACTCCACGAGGTCCGCGAGCGAGTCCGTCGTGGAGGCAAAGGGATTCATGCCGGCGCTCCGGAGGCACCGGTCGGACAAGGCAGGCCGCCTGCTGTGGGAAGTGTGAATGTCACCGTACCCCTGCTCCCGGGACGTGGCTGGAGTGGAGGGAAGATGGACATCCCGCGTCACGAAATGGATGGGGCC
>NZ_RAWC01000365.1:0-4894 GCF_003611685.1 Corallococcus sp. CA049B
GGTCATGGGCGTCGCGGCGCTCACCCGGGATGCTCCGGGCGGCGGGCTGGGCCTGCTGCTCACGGGGCTGTCGCTCTGGACGTTGCACGTGCGCACGCGCCAGGGTGGGTACCCCGCGCGGTGGCTGGCCACCTGCGCCGCGTTGCTCGCGGTGTGGGGCCTCGTCGGAGGGATGTACCAGGGGCACTGGTTCGGGTTGCCTCCCCTGAACACCGTGATGGGAGTCTCCAGGGCGCCGGGACTTCCCCTGTCGCTGGGCCTGCTGCTGCTGTCGGGAGGGCTGCTCTCGCTCCACCCCGACCGTGGGCTGACGGGCGTGCTGCTGCGCGAGGACTTCGGAGGGCACTCCGCGCGGCGGCTGCTGCTCGCGGTCCTGCTGGTCGTGCCCGTGGCGGGCGCCGTCCGGCTCCTGGGCGAGCGGCTGGGGCTCTACGGCACCACCGAGGGGGTCACGCTCTTCGTGCTCCTGACGATGTCCGCCTTCCTCGCCGTGGTCCTCTGGAACGCGAACGCCCTCTCCCGGCTGGAGGCGAGCCGGCGGCGGGTGGACCAGTCGCTGCGGCTGTCGGAGGCGCGCTTCGCGGGCATCGTCACCCACGCCGCGGACGCCATCATCTCCATCGACACCGAGCAGCGCATCGTCCTGTTCAACGCGAGCGCCGAGCGCATCTTCGGCTACTCCGCGCCGGAGGTCCTGGGCCAGCCGCTGGACATCCTCCTCCCCGAGCACCTCCGGGCCGTCCATTCGGCGCACGTGCGGCGCTTCGCGCAAGGCACGGCGACGTCCCGGCACATGGGCGAGCGGCTGCCCATCCTGGGGAGGCGCCGCGGCGGAGAGGCCTTTCCGGCGGAGGCCAGCATCATGAAGCTGGACGTGGAGGGCGCGCTGCGGCTCACCGTCATCCTCCGGGACATCAGCGCGCGGCGGAAGGCGGAGGACCTGCTGCGCCTGAGCGAGGAGCGCTTCCGCACCTCGTTCGAGGGGGCGCCCATTGGCATGGCGCTGGTGGGACTGGATGGCCACTTCCTCCACGTGAACGAGGCGCTCTGCGACCTGGTGGGCTATTCGCGGGACGAACTGCTCCGCCGGTCGTTCCAGGACCTCACCGTGCCGGAGGACCTGCCGGTGGACGTGGCGAACGCCGAGCGGATGAGCCGGGGGGAGCTGTCCTCCTTCCAGCGGGAGAAGCACTACGTGCGCAAGGACGGCCGCCGCATCGGCATCCTCATCTGGAGCGCGGTGGTGCGTGACGCGCGGGGCACGCCCATCCACTTCATCTCCCAGATGCACGACATCACGGAGCGCCAGGAGCTGGAGCAGGCCTGGCGCTTCCTGGCGGACGTGGGCCCGCGGCTCGCGGCGTCCCTGTCGTCCCGGACGACGCTGGCCACGGTGGCGGAGCTCGCCGTGCCGGCGCTGGCGGACTGGTGCGTGGTGGCCTGCCTGGACGCGAACGGACGCATCCAGCGGGTGGAGTACAGGGCCGCGGACGCGCGCACGGCGGAGCGGCTGCGCGCACTGGATGCGGCGCATGGATGGGAGTCCTTGCTGCCCGCGGCCCTCATCGCCTCCGTGCAGCGCACGGGAAGGCCGGCGCTGTTGCCGGAGGCTCCCCCCGGAGTGCCCGACGCGGCTCCGGTGGACGCCGGGCTCCGGGAGCCGCCGCGCCACCTGGGGCTCCACTCGGCCCTCATCCTGCCGCTGCGCAGCCGGGAGCGGAACCTGGGCGTCCTCCTCCTCGCGACGTCCAGCGCCGGGCGCTGCTACGGGCCCCGGGAGCAGGCCCAGGCGGAGGAGCTCGCCCGCCGCGCCGCGCTCGCCGTCGACAACGCCGGCCTGTACGAGCGGGCCGAGCAGGCCATCCGCATGCGCGAGGAGGTCTTGCGCATCGTGGCGCATGACCTGCGCGCCCCGCTCAACGTCATCCAGCTCAGCGCGAGGATGCTGGAGAAGCACCTGTCCCCGGGAGACCACGCCCGGCCTCGCCTGGAGACGCTCCAGAAGTCGGTCCAGCGGGCGAACCGGCTCATCCAGGACCTGCTGGACGTGGCCCGGATGGACGGCGGGAGCCTGGCGGTGGAGCGCAAGCCGGTGGACGTGGCGCCGCTCATCCAGGAGGCCCTGGAGCAGCACCGGGGGCTCGCGGAGGACAGGGCCCTCCTCCTCCAGACCCACGTGCCAGAAGGCGTGCCCCGCGTCCTGGCGGATCCGGAGCGGCTGGCGCAGATCCTCTCCAACCTCCTGGGCAACGCGCTCAAGTTCACGCCCGGGGGGGGCCGCGTGCTCCTGCGCGTCCAGCCGGAGGCGGGCCAGGTCCGCTTCCTGGTGAGCGACACGGGCCCGGGCATCGCGGTGGAGGACCGGTCGCGCATCTTCGAGCGCTTCTGGCAGGCCGGGCCGAAGCACAACGAGGGCGCGGGGCTGGGGCTCGCCATCGTGAAGGGGCTGGTGGAGGCCCACGGCGGTCAGGTCGGCGTGGACAGCGCGCCCGGCGCGGGCAGCACGTTCTTCTTCACCCTGCCCACGGCGGAGGGCGCCCAGGCGCACGCCGGGGCGTCCGCCTGAGCGCGGCTACCGGCGCAGGGCGGACTCCAGCAGGAGCCGCCGCTCCGCCGCCGCCACGACCGCCCGGGTCGCGCCCACGGCCGCCGGGTCCACGGAGATGGAGGTGATGCCCGCGCGGACCAGGTGCTCCGCGAAGGCGGGCCGGTTCGACGGGGCCTGGCCGCAGAGGGACGCCGTGATGCCCGCTTCCCGGCTGGCCCGGATGATGCGGACGATGGCGTCCAGGACCGCCGCGTCCTCTTCGTCGAAGAGCTCCGCGCACAGCTCCGAGTCCCGGTCCACGCCCAGCATCAGCTGCGTGAGGTCATTGGAGCCGATGGACACGCCGGTGATGCCCATCCGCGCGTACTCGGGGATGCGGTAGACGACGGAGGGCACCTCCGCCATCACCCAGCGCTCCAGCCCGCGGTGGCGTCCCAGCGGGCTCTCCTCCACGGCCTCCAGGCACGCCTCCAGCTCCCACTTCGTCCTCACGAAGGGAATCATCAGGTGCAGGTTGGGCGTCTCGTCCCGCACGCGGGCGAGCACCTCCAGCTCCAGCCGGAACACCTCGGGCTCGCGCAGGTAGCGGTAGCAGCCCCGGAAGCCAATCATCGGGTTGGCCTCCACGGTCTCGAACTCGCCGCCGCCCTCCAGTCCCCGGAACTCGTTCGTGCGGAAGTCCGTGGTCCGGTACACCACCGGGCGGCCCCGGAAGGCGCGGGTGATGGTCAGGAGCGCCTGGGACATCCGCTCGGCGAACTCGCGGCTCTTCCCCTGCGCGATGAGCTTGCGCGGGTGCACGCCGGCCAGCGCCTCGGTGAGCATGAACTCCGCCCTCAGCAGCCCCACGCCGTCCACCGGGAGCGCCGCCGCCTCCGCGGCCTGTCCCGGCAGGGCCAGGTTCACGTAGAGCCGCGTGCCCAGCGCCTCCGGCCCGGCGGCCTCCCGGAGCTGGGGGCCCGCCTGGGGGGAGGGCGGCCCCACCACCGCCACGGAGGGGGCTTCCCGGGCGCGGCCCTCGCGCACGGTGCCGGCGGCGCCATCCACGGTGACCTCCTCCCCATCGCGCAGGGCCTTCGTGGCGGTGCGCGTGCCCACCACGCAGGGCTTGCGCAGCTCGCGGCTGACGATGGCCGCGTGGCACGTCATGCCGCCGCTGTCGGTGACGACCGCCGCCGCGCGCCGCAGCGTGGGCACCCAGTCCGGAGACGTCATGGGCGCCACGAGGATTTCACCCGCCTCCAGCTTCGAGCCCTCCCGCGCGTCGCGCAGCACCCGCACGCGGCCAGAGGCCACGCCGGGAGACGCGCCCAGCCCGCTCACCCGCGCCCGGTCCGGGGACGCGGCGGGTTCCGGAGCCTCCGGCGCGGCGGCGGGCACCGTCGTCGTCACCGGCCGCGACTGGACCAGATAGAACCGGCCGTCCTGCTCCGCCCACTCGATGTCCTGGGGCGCGCCGTAGTGCCGCTCCACGCGCAGGCCCAGCCGCGCCAGCTCCAGCACCTCCACGTCCGTGAGCACCCGCGCGCTGGCCCGCTCCGGAGGGAGCTCCTCGTGCTTCTCGTGGCCCACTCCGTCGCGCACCAGCTGGAAGGCCTTCAGGCCCACGCGCGTCTCCAGCAGGCGCGGCCCCTCGCGGTTCACGACGTAGGTGTCGGGCTCCACCTGTCCCCCCACGACGACCTCTCCCAGGCCGAAGGCCCCCTCGATGACGAGGTGCCAGCGGTTCCCGGTGGAGGGATCCACGGTGAACATGACGCCCGAGCGCGTCGAGTCCACCATGGCCTGCACCACCACGGCGATCTCCGGCACCTCCGTGAGCCCCTGCGCCTTGCGGTAGGCCACCACGCGCGGGCCAAAGGCAGACGCCCAGCACGCGCGCACGCGCTCGAGGAGCGCGTCATCGCCCACCACGTTGGTGAACGACTCGTGCATGCCCGCGAAGGAGGTGGTGGCGGTGTCCTCCGCGGTGGCGGACGAGCGCACCGCCACCGCGGAGGACTCCCGCAGCCGGTGGTAGGCGGCGAGGATGGAGGTGCCCAGCCAGTCGGGCAGGGGCGCCTCCAGCACGAGCTCGCGCAGGGACTGCGTGAGCTCGGCGAGCGACCGCGGATCATCCGGGTCCACGCGCTCCCACAGCGCATGCAGCCGGGCGCGCACGGGCTCCATCGCCTGGTGGAAGGCGGCGGCGGTGATGACGAAGCCCGGGGGGACGGGCAGCCCGGCGCGGGTCAGCTCTCCCAGGTTGGCGCCCTTGCCTCCGGCCTGGGCCACGTCCTCCCGGGACAGGGCGTCGAACCAGAGGATGGACGGGGGCGGCGCCGGTTGGGGGGACGGCGCCTGGGG
>NZ_RAWC01000366.1:0-4851 GCF_003611685.1 Corallococcus sp. CA049B
TCCCGGGCCTCCCCGCCCGCCCTGCGCGCGGCCTGCCGTCCTGCGTCAGGCCGCGCGCGAGCCCGTCTTCACTCGGGGTTCAGGGCTGGATTTCGCGAACACTCAGCCACTTGAAGTCCACGTCCGTCGCGTTGTCCCAGCGGAACACCGCGATGGGGCCACCCCACGTCACCGGCATGGCCGGCACGGCGCCGCCGCAGTGCTGGGCATCCCCGCCCCACCTGCCCGCGTCCGTGTGGTCGTAGACCTTCTTCCACGTCACCTTGTCCGCGTTCTCGTTGACGTACAGCTCCAGCTTCACGGCCGTCTGGCCGCTGACGGTGACGTTGCGCATGACGGCCTTGAAGCCCACCCAGCGGCCCTTCAGCGCGGAGGTCGCGGTGACGTAGGGCGTCTGCTCGTAGGAGACGTGCCACGTCTCCTTCTCCCAGCGGGCGCGGCCGTCATAGTGCAGGCCCGCCTTGTAGCTGCTGCCCTCGCAGCCGGAGTACTTGTCGTTGTGCTTCCCGCCGCGCGCGTACCACGCGAAGTTGTCCTTCACGTCGGCCACCGCGTTGACCTTCACGAAGCCGGTCATCTCGATGTTCTTCCAGTCGTTCGGCGCCTGCATGTAGCCGCGGCTCGCGAGCACGTCCCGGTCGTAGGTGGGAATCTTCCGGTCGTCGTAGCCCGTGGACGTGAAGACGCTCATCCGCACCTGCTTGTCCTTCATCTTCCAGGAGCCGTCGCTGTTGCGCGCAATCGTGTCCTGCGGGTCGAAGCGCGCGTCCGCCAGCGCGTTGTCCGCCAGCGTCCACGCCTCGCCCCCGGACTTCGAGGCGTAGAGCATGGTGACGCCGAAGCGGTCCTTGCCCGCCGTGGGCGTGGCGGCGCCGGTGATGGCGGCCCACTCCGCGATGCTGGCCCAGGTGTTGACGGAGTTACCGTTGACGGTGACGCGCACGTAGCGGGCGTTGCGCGCGGTGAAGCTGTAGCGCTCGAAGTTCGCGGTGGTGCCGGACGACGTCGTGGACACGGCCGTGGACCAGGTGGTGCCGTCCGTGGACGTGGCGAGGACGAACGTGTTGGTCCGCTCGTCGCCCCGGTGCCAGGCGATGTCCACCGCGGACAGCGACTTCACGCTGCCCAGATCGCCCCGGAGCCACTGTCCCACGCCGTCGCTGGACCAGCGCGTGGTGAGGTTGCCGTCGATGGTGGCGGACGGCAGGTTGCCGTCATTCCCACTGGCGGTGACGGCGGTGAAGCCCGACGCGGCGAGCGCCGGTGCGGCGGACCCGAACAGCAACAGCGCGCTCGCGGTGGTGAGGTGCCGCTTCCACGGCGATGGATGAGCTTGAGCCAAGGTGTGACCTCCTGGCGGCCGTGTACCGGCTCGCCCCCGAGGTCATTCCTTGTCTGGGTTTGTTTCACGCACCGGAAACATGGCGGCCCGCCTCCCCCTCTTCCGGGGTGACGGGCCGTGCGTGAAGCCGTGTCTGCCTTTGCGTGCGGGCTACTCGCGCAGCTTCACCACCGCCGCGGAGGGGCCCTCCAGGCGCACCACGTTGCCGGTGAGCGGAGACGCCTCCACGGTGCCGCCGTAGCGCGGGTTCTCACTCCACAGGACGATGCCCGCGCTCGCGTGCGTGGGCAGCGTGTGCACCAGCGAGCCCCGGAGGTTCACGAAGATGAGGAACGTGTCCCCCTCCGCGCGGCGCTCCAGCACGAACGCGTCCGGCCCAAGCGCTCGGGCGTCGTGCGTGCCCTGACGGCTGGTGAGCACGGGCTCCGTGGCGCGCAGGCGCAGGAGCTCCTTGTAGAGCGTGTGCACGCCCGCGGCCTCCGCGCCGTCCAGCTCCCCCCAGTCCAGCGTGGAGCGGGTGAAGGTGTCGCGGTCCTGCGGGTCCGGCACCTGCTCACCCTTGAAGCGCGAGAAGCCGGAGAACTCCTTGCGGCGCCCTTCCGTCACGAGCTTGCCCAGCTCCGCGTGGTGGTCCGTGAAGTAGAGGAACGGCGTGCGCGCGTTCCACTCCTGGCCCATGAAGAGCAGCGGCGTGAAGGGCGACATCAGGAGCAGCGTGCTCATGGCGCGGTAGGCGGCCGGCGACACGTCCTCCGACAGGCGGTTGCCGAAGGGCCGGTTGCCCACCTGATCATGGTTCTGGATGCAGTGGACGAAGTGCCACGGCCCCAGCCCCTTCGGGTCCGTGCCGCGCGCGTGGCCCAGGTTCTTGGACTTCTGGCCCGTGTAGAACCAGCCCTGCCGCAGCGTCGCGGCCAGGTCCTCCGCGCTGGCCGTGTAGTCCTGGTAGTAGCCCTCGTGGTCGCCCGCGAAGGCGCGCCGCAGCTGGTGGTGCAGGTCATCCGCCCAGACGCCGTCCAGGCCGTAGCCGCCCTCGGACGCGGGCGTGACGAGCTTGCGCTCGTTGCGCTCGTCCTCGGCGATGACGACCACGCGGCGGCCGGAGCCAGCGGCGTGGGCGCGCTCCACGATTTCGGCGAGCAGGTGCGGCTGGCCGTCATCCACCAGCGCGTGCGCCGCGTCCAGGCGCAGGCCGTCCGCGTGGTAGTCGCGGATCCACATCTCCACGTTGGAGAGCACCAGCGAGCGCACGAAGCGGCTGCCCTCGCTGTCGTAGTTCACCGCGTCGCCCCAGGGCGTGTGGTGCTTGCCGGTGAAGTAGTGCGGCGAGTACGCGCGCAGGTAGTTCCCGTCCGGTCCGAAGTGGTTGTAGACGGCGTCGATGAGCACCGCGAGCCCGTGCGCGTGCGCCGCGTCGATGAGCTTGCGTAAGCCCTTGGGCCCGCCGTACGTGGCCTGCGGCGCGAAGAGGTCCACGCCGTCGTAGCCCCAGTTGCGCGCCCCCGGGAAGCTGGCCACCGGCAAGAGCTCCAGCGTGTTCACGCCCAGTTCGCGCAGGTGGGCGAGCTTCGGGATGAACGCCTCGAAGGTGCCCTCCGGCGTGGCGGTGCCCACGTGCACCTCGTAGATGACCAGCGATTGCGGATCCGGCCCCTTCCAGTGCGAGTCCGTCCAGCCATGGGCGGAGCCCACCACCTCCGACGGGCCGTGCACGCCCTTCGGCTGCGAGCGGGACCAGGGGTCGGGGAACGGGTCTCCGCCGTCCACGCTGAGCTTGTAGCGCGCGCCTTCTGCCAGGTCCGGCAGCGCGCCGCCGAAGCAGCCGTCCGCTTCGGCGGTGAGCGGCACCTTGCGCAGGACGCGGTCCTCCGCGTCGTAGAGGACCACGTCCACGCCCTGGTGGCCGGGCGCCCAGACGCGCCAGCGCACCGAGGTGCCCTCCACCCACGCCCCCAGCCGGGGCGCTTGAGACCGTGCTTCCGTCGATTGAGCCATGTGCGCCCCTGTTAATGCGCACGCGCGGCTCCGGGGAGCATCCCGCGCACGTGGGGAACAGCGCTGTTCACGGGCCGACCTCTGGGAGCCCACGAGTGCGGACCGGCGGACGGACCGCTGGCTGTCACTCCCGAGCGCTCCTCGCCACACTGAACCCGCTACATCCTGTTGAAAGCCAATGACCTGCTGGGTAGTGTTCCGAAGTCCCGTGGGGTCGCTTCCCACCCGATTCCTAATATGTCAGACTCGGCAAAGTAGTCTTCTTTTTCTTGAATTTCCATGATAATGCGTAATCCCCAGAAAAGCGCCCTCGAACCAGGACACCGCGCATGGGGATTCAACGAAGCCATTGGGCCGTCCCCTGGGCATGGGCCGCGCTGATGGTGGCGTGCTCCACACCGAATCCGGACGTCCGCGTCCGTGAGCTTCCGGATGGACAGCTCCAGGTCACCGGTCCACTCGCGGGTCCCTTTCCCACGGTGGAGGAGCTCGCCGGGAACGCGTGCGAGATCATGACCCGGCAGCCTGGGGCATCGTCGGGCGATTACGGAATGGAGTACTGCGCCCTGGTCTATTACTCGGGGGCGGAGGACGCGTACTACCTGAGCCATCTGTCCGACGTCCAAGGCACGAGCGTGGGCCGCACGAAGTCCTGTCTGGTCCCCACGAAGCTGGATGATCCGCGGCACCTGGATGCCGTCATCCTGGGGAGGGGCCACAACCATCCCCACAACCGGCGCTTCTCCCAGAAGGACATGGGGCGCGACCGTGAGTGGGTTCCCTCGCGGATCGCCGACTCGCGGACCGGCAAGGTCCTCCGGCGGCATCTCCTGCTGTTCTACCGGGAGAAGGCGGGCGAGTGCCGTGCCTACAAATTCGACTACGCCGACCGCGAGGTGGCCGCGCTTCGTGGAGGCGTCTGGGTTCCCATCGGCTCGGTCAGCGACGACCAGGGCAACATCGAGCTCTACAAAGGGCAGGACTGGACGCCATGAACGTGCGCACGCGAACCCAGCGTCTGGCGCCCCTTCTTCTCGGCGTCATGGTCGGTGTCCTGAGCCAGGGCTGTAGTTACTTCGGCTATTACAAATACGAGCGGCCCGAACGCCTCCCACCCGAAGAGGGTGCACGCATCCGGGATCCGCAGACGGTCCAGACGACGACCGAGCTGGATGGTCCGACCTTCGCCGCGTTCCAGGTCGCGCTGAAGGACTTCTTCCCTCCCGGCGCGAAGGCCAGCGGCAATCACGAACGGCTGGTCCGCTGCCTCGGGCGCAGGGACCTCTTCGACGTCCGCATCCAGAAGGTGAACGACGACCTGTATGTCATCGCCTTCTCCGCCAACCTCGCCCGCTGTGAGGAGATGCCACCCGACGCCGTGGTCCTGGACGCGGGCGCCACCTATCTCATCGACGGCAAGGGCCGCATCCTCGACATCCGGTAGGGTGGCTTGTCGCGCCCCGGTGCCTCCCGGATGATGGGGCGTCCCCACCCTCCTGGAGCCCCCCGCGATG
>NZ_RAWC01000367.1:0-4837 GCF_003611685.1 Corallococcus sp. CA049B
CCTCCCACCCCACCGTCGCCCCGCCCTGCGAGCCCACCGCCAGCGACGCCTGCGCCCCGTACAGCGCGCGGCGCACGCCCTCCACGGAGAAGCGCATCGGGTTGAGCGTCATCACCCACGACAGCACCGGCCCGGCGCCCTTGACCGGGAACATGGCCCCGGAGAGCACCCACATGGGCAGCATCACCAGGCTCATCACCGCGTGGTAGCCCGCGCTCGACTTCACCCACCAGGCGAGCGCCATGCCCATGCCGGTGAGCGCCAGCGCCGACAGCACCATCACCGCCGCGAGGAGCGGGTAGTCCACCGCCTTCACGTCCACGCCCGCCAGCGGCGCGAAGAGCAGGAACAGCGACGCCTGCATCAGCGCGATGCTGGACGACCCCAGCGCCTTGCCCAGCACCACCGCCAGCCGCGAGCCCGGCCCCGCCAGCACCGCCTGGAGGAAGCCCTCCTTGCGGTCCTCGATGACGGTGATGGTGGCGAAGATGGCGCTGAAGAGCACCACCATGGTGACGACGCCCGGGAAGAAGAACTGCTGGTAGCCCAGCCCCTGCGCGCCCTCCACGCGGAACGAGCCCGCGAAGCCGGAGCCGATGACGAACCAGAACAGGATGGGCTGCGCCAGCGCGCCCACCACCCGGCTGGGCTGCCGGAAGAAGCGCACCACGTCGCGCGAGAGCAGCACCCAGACGGTGGCCCACTGCAACGCCAGCGTCCCCGGCTCCCGGCGACGGGCCGGGGCGGCGGGCGCGTCGCCGGGCGCCTCCACGGGGGAGGACGGAACAGGCACGGGGATGTCGGCGCTCATCGGCGTTTCCTCGGCGCGGGCGTGGGCGAGGGAGCATCCGCCCCCAGGGCCTTCCCGGTGAGCTGGAGGAACACGTCCGCCAGCGTGGGCCGGCGCAGCGACACGGAGGCGAACCGTCCCGGGGGGAAGGCCTCCACCAGCCGCGGCACCAGCGCGTGTCCCTGCGAAGCCTCCACCTGCACCCGCCCCTCCACCACCGTCGCCGCAAGCCCCAGCCGCTCCGTCACCTGCGCGGCCAGCGCCTCCGGCTCCGGGCCCTCCAGCGTGAGGATGTCCCCGCCCATGCGAGAAGCGAGCGCCCGGGGCGTGTCGCACGCCACCAGCTTCCCGGCGTCCAGCACCGCCAGCCGGTCGCACCCTTCCGCTTCATCCGCGCGGTGCGTGGTGCAGAGCACGGTGACGCCCTGCGCATCACGTAAACGCTTGAGGTGCGTCCAGAAGGTGCGGAAGGCCGCTTCGTCCAGGCCCTGCGTGGGTTCGTCCATCAGCACCACGCGCGGCTGGTGCACCAGCGCCCGCGCCAGCTCCAGCCTCCGGCGCATGCCGCCCGACCAGGTGCCCACCTTCTCATCGCCCCGGTCCTGCAGGCCGATGAGCGCCAGCATCGTCTCCACGCGCGCCTTCGCGTCCGCGCCCGTGAGGCCGTACAGCCGCGCGCCCAGCAGCAGGTTCTCCCGGGCGGTGAGCAGGTCATCCAGGCTGCTCTTCTGGAAGATGATGCCCATCTGGCGCCGCAGCGCCGGGTCGCTCAGGGACAGCACCCTCCCGGCGAAGTGCACCTGCCCCGCGTCCGGCGAAAGCAGGCCCGCGAGCAGTTGGAAGGCGGTGGACTTGCCGGCGCCGTTGGGCCCCAGGAGGCCCAGGATTTCCCCCGGCTGCACGGACAGCGACAGCCCGTCCACGGCGGTGCGCGCGCCGAAGCGGCGCGTGAGCCCCTCGATGCGCAGGAGCGGCGGGGGCGGAGTCGGAACGGAGGTGTCAGGCATGCGAAGGGCGGCCTCGCACCCGGACGCCGCGAGGAGGCGCTAGCCGCGGGGGATGCGGTCCAGCGCCATCACGGCGAACAGGCCGGTGAGATACACGAGCGAATACAGGAACGTCTGGCGCGCCCAGGGCTTTCCCAGGTGCTTGAAGAAGCCCCACGCCCCCAGGCCCAGGAAGCCCAGCCCCAGCACCACCGCCGCGGCCAGGTACCACGTGCCTGCGATGTGCAGCTGGAAGGGCAGGAGCGTCATGGGCACCAGCGCCACCAGGTAGAGCACCACCTGCGCGCGGCCGGACTCGTCCCCGCGCTCCAGCGGAATGGATTTGAGGCCCGCGGCGGCGTACTCGTCCTTGCGGAACAGCGCGATGGCGATGAAGTGCGGCATCTGCCAGAGGAACATGATGGCGAACAGCGCGAAGCCGCCCGCGTCCATCTGGTCCGTCACCGCCGTCCAGCCCATGAGCGGCGGCAGCGCGCCGGGAATCGCGCCCACCAGCATCGCCGCGGACGTGCGGGCCTTGAGCGGCGTGTAGGCCAGCACGTAGCTGAGCAGCGCGACGAGCCCCAGCACGCCGGTGAGCAGGTTGGCGCCCATCACCAGCGCGGGCAGCGACACCGCCGCCAGGGACAGGCCGAACCACAGCGCCGTGCTGGGGTCCATGCGCCCGGCGGGCAGCGGCCGGTTGCGCGTGCGCGCCATGAACTGGTCGCTGTGGCGCTCCCAGTAGCAGTTGAACGCGTTCGCCGCGCCCACCGTCCCCGCCGTCGCCAGCAGCGTCACCAGCGCGCGCACCGGCGAGAAGTGCCCCGGAGCCAGGAACATGCCGCCCGCCGCGGTGATGAGCACCAGCGACGACAGCCTCGGCTTCGTGAGGGAGATCAGGTCGGACGCGGTGGAAGACTGGGACAGGGCACGCGCGCTCAAGCGGACTCCAGCAGGTGGCCCCTGGACCACGGTCGCTCCCGGCTACCGGTCAAGGGGGTGTGGGGTGGACCCTCCCATACCGTCACCTGGGAGGGGTGGCAAGGCTGGGGCTCCCCGCCACATCAGCCTGCCTTGTCGCCCCCCGTCGAAAACGAAACGCCGCGATGCCCTGCAAGCGGGCGTCGCGGCGTGGGGGACAGCGAAAGGCGGGGGTTCAGTTGCCCGCGAGCCGCTGCGCGTCGGCGAGGAACTCGCCCTTGGGCTCGCGCCGCACGTACTCGGCCGCCAGCGTCTTGACCTTGCCCGACTGCTTGGCGTCCTTGGAGAGCAGCTGCGCGTAGAAGTAGTACACCGGCGAGTAGTTCTCGTCGGCCTGCAGCGCGCGCTGGTAGCTCTCGTCCGCCTTCGCGGCGTCGCCCTTGCCCTGGTAGACGCGGCCCAGCTCCGTGAGCGCGTTGGCGACGCGGTCCGGCTGGCCGAAGAACTCCTGGCTGGCCTTCTCCAGCTGCTCCTTCGCCTTGTCCCAGTCCGAGCGCTCCCGGTAGATGGCGCCCATGGCGAGCCGGGCCTCCGGGTTCTTCGCCTTGGGGTCCTTCACCGCGCGCTGGTACTGCGCGAGCGCGTCATCCAGCTTGTTCTGGCGGCGGTAGGCGTTGCCCAGCATCACCACCAGCTTGGGGCTGTCGCCCATCGTCTTGAGCGCGGTGACGAGCGCCTCGGAGGCCTCCTTCTCACCGCCCGGCTTGCCCATGAGGGCCTTGGCCAGCTCGACGTGGAACTGCGCGCGGCTGCCGTCCGCGCGGATGGCCTTGCGGATCTCCTCCGAGGCCGCGTCGAAGTTGCCCTCCGCCAGCAGGCGGCGGCCCTTGATGAGGTTGAGTTCCGGGTTCTGCTTGTCGAGCGCGAAGCCGGTCTCCTCCGCCTTCGTGACCTCCTGCTTCGCCTTGGCGGGATCCGCGGGCACGCCCGTGGCCTCGGTCATCTTCTGCTGCATGTCCGGCTTGAGCGAGGGCATGGCCAGCGCCACGCGGGCGATGAGCAGCGAGCGCGCGAGCTGCGCGGCGGCGAGCTGACGCGGGCTGGGCGGGGGCTCCGCCTCCAGCAGCTTCTTGATGTCCCGGCTGGCCACCGCGTAGTTCGGCTCGTCCTGCTCCAGCATCAACAGCGAGCGGCCCAGCAGGGACTCCGGGTGGTCCTTCTCGTAGCGAAGGGCGAAGTCGTAGTTCTTCCAGGCGGTGTTGTCCTGGCCCAGCCGGCGGTACACCGCGCCCAGGCCCGCGTAGACGCGCGGATCATCCGGCGCCAGCGCCTGCGCGCGCTCCAGGCTGTCGCGTGCGCGCTCCAGGTCGCCCGCGTTCATCTGGATGAGGCCCAGCGTGAGGTACAGGAGCGAGGACGCCTTGTTCTGGTCGTTGAGCTCCTTGACCTGCGTCTCCAAGGAGGCCAGCGCGCCCTTGCCGTCACCGCTGTACGTCTTGATCAGCGCCTGCGCGGCGATGAGGTGGCTGGACAGCTCCTTGCCCTTCTGGGCCGCCGCCAGGTGCTCCTCGGCCTGCCGGCGCGCGTCGTCGCCGCCGCCGTGCTCACCCCAGCGGATGGCGTACGCGTACGCCAGGTAGCCGTGGGCCGCGGTGGAATCCGGGTCCACCTCCAGCGCCAGGTCCGCCGCCGCGCATGCCTTCTTGTAGCTGTCGAACGAGTCGTGCTTCAGCTGCTCGGTGGCGGCGTCCAGGTTCTTCTTGAGCTCGCGACCGCGCTTCTTGGCCTGCGCCGAGTAGAAGCCGTATCCGCCCGCGAACAGCGGGATGAGGATGAGCAGGACCAGCGACAGCATCTTGCTGCCGTTGCTCTTGGGCGCGCCCTTGCGGCGCGACGCCGGCTCGTCGTCGTCGTCCTCGACCTCTTCCACCACCACCTGCGGACGGCGCTGGGGGCGCGGAGCGGAATCCGACGCCGGGCGCGCCGTGCGGGCCGCCTGCTGCGAGGGAGCGTTGAGGCGGCCCGCGGGCGTGGCGGCGGGCGCTTCAGCGGCGGCGGGCGGGGCCGTCACGGGGACGGTCGCCGCGGCGGGCGCTTCAGCGGCGGCCGGGGGCGGCGCGGCCACGGGCGCGAGCAC
>NZ_RAWC01000368.1:0-4667 GCF_003611685.1 Corallococcus sp. CA049B
CTGTCGCCCTGGCGGGAAACACCCGGAGCGCGGGAACCCTACGCCGTGCGTCTTCCTCCCGCCCCCGAGGCCGCATGGTGCGCTACGCGCTCGCCATCTTCACCAGCGCCTTCCTGCTCTTCGGCGTCCAGCCGCTGGCGGGCCGCTACGCCCTGCCCTGGTACGGCGGCACGCCCGCGGTGTGGACTGCGTGCATGCTGTTCTTCCAGGCCGTGCTGCTCGCGGGCTACGCCTACGCGCACGCGGTGGCCTCCCGGCTGCGCCCGCGCGCGCAGGCCGCCCTGCACCTGAGCCTGCTGGTGGTGGCGTTGGCGGCGCTCGCGGCGCGGGCTTCTTGGACGGGCTCGCCGCTGGCGCCGGGGGACGGCTGGCGCCCCGTGGACGACCACCTGCCCGTGCTCCGGTTGATGCGGATGCTGGCCGCCACGCTGGGCCTGCCCTTCTTCGTGCTCAGCACCACCGGACCGCTCATCCAGTCGTGGTTCGCGCGCGCGCGGCCAGAGCGCTCGCCGTACGTGCTCTACGCGCTCTCCAACGCGGGCTCGCTGCTGGCGCTCCTGGGCTACCCGTTCCTCGTGGAGCCCTGGGTGGGCCGGAGCGCGCAGGCGTGGGGCTGGGCCGCGGGCTTCGTGCTCTTCGTCCTCTTCGTCCTCGCCTGCGCCCGGGACCTGCTGCGCCTGGCCCCCGCGACCAGCGCCCCCGAGTCCTCCACGAGCGAGAGCGCGGAAGCGGTCTCCGAGGAGGCCTCCACGGCATCGGCGTCCCAACGTCCGGGCGTGGGGCGCACGCTGACGTGGCTGGCGCTGAGCACGTGCGCGTCGGTGCTGCTGCTGGCCACGACGAACAAGCTCTCCCAGGACGTGGCGGCGGGCCCCTTCCTGTGGGTGATGCCGCTGGCGGTGTACCTGATCACCTTCATCCTGGCCTTCTCACGCGAGTCCTTCTACGCGCGCACGCCGTACTCGGTGGGGCTCATCGCCTCCGTGGTGCTGGTGACGTACGCGCACAAGGAGGGCCCCGCGCTGGGCCTGGGGTGGCAGGTGCTCTTCCACGCGTCCGCGCTCTTCACGGGCGCCATGGTGTGCCACGGGGAGCTGTACCGGCGCCGTCCGGCGCCGCGCTACCTGAGCGCCTTCTACCTCTGGGTGTCCGTGGGCGGCGTGGTGGGCGGCGTGTTCGTCAACCTGGTCGCGCCCGCCGTCTTCACCACCTACTGGGAGCACCCGCTGGCGCTGGCCGCGTGCTGCGCGGTGGCCTTCGCGGGGCTGATGCGCAAGCCGGAGGAGGAGACGGCGGTGGCGCGCACGCAGCGGCTCTTTCGCGGGGCGCTGCTGGTGGGCGTGGCGGTGCACCTGCCGGTGCTCGTCCTCACGGACCTGGGACGCGTGCGCTTCGCCGCGCGCAACTTCTTCGGCGTGGTGCGCGTGCTGGAGCTGTCCGCGAACGATCCCCAGCAGCACCAGTACGTCCTGCGCCACGGCGCCATCACCCACGGCTGGCAGTACATCCGCCCGGAGCGCCGCGGCCTCCCCACGGCGTACTACACGACGGACGCGGGCCTGGGGCTCGCGCTCGCGGAGCAGCGCCGGTGGCGCCAGGCGCAGGGGCTGCCCAGCGGCCTGCGCGTGGGCATGCTGGGGCTGGGCGTGGGCAACAGCGCCACGCTGATGGCCGCCGGGGACGACGTGCGCTTCTATGAAATCAACCCCGACATCATCGACCTCGCGAAGGGCCAGGGGGGCTTCTTCAGCACGCTGACGGACACGCCCGCGCACGTGGAGGTCGTCGAGGGCGACGCGCGCATCTCCCTGGAGAAGGAGCTGGAGCAGGGCTCGCGCCAGTTCGACGTGCTGGCGCTGGACGTCTTCAGCTCGGACGCCATCCCGGTGCACCTGCTGACGCAGGAGGCGGTGGCGCTCTACCTCCAGCACCTGGCGCCGCAGGGCGTGCTGGCGATGCACATCAGCAACCAGCACCTGGACCTGGTGCCCATCAGCCTGACGCACGCGCGGGCCGCCGGCCTGTCCGCGGCGCTCGTCGCGAGGGACAGCGACGGCGACGCGGTGGCCAGCTCGTGGATGCTGCTGAGCCGGGACCCGGAGTTCTTCTGGGGCCCCACCTTCAGCAAGGGCAAGGCGCGCGTGCGCCGGCTGGTGCTGCGCGGTGAGCCGGAGTACGTCTGGACGGACGAGCGCAGCAGCGTGCTCCAGGCGCTGCGCCCCTGGTCCCAGGGCCCTGCCGCGGCCCATCCGAACGTCACGGACGCGCCCGCGCGGGCCCAGGTCCAGCCGGCGCAGCCCGTGGTCCAGCCGGCGTCACCCTAGCTTCCGGGCGCGGTGGGGGACGCGACGGGCTTCACGGTCAGCCGCGCGTCCAGCGCCGCCAGCACGCCCAGCACCGCGCACGGCAGCACCAGCGTCACGGCCCCGTGGCGCAGGAACAGGTAGGGGCCCAGCGTGCAGCCCGTGAGGAACGCCAGCACCAGGCCCAGGTGGAGCCGCGTGCGCTCGAACTCCACGGCGGAGGGCAGGTGCCGCACGCGCTGCCACAGCCCCGTCGCGCTTCCCCCGCGAAGCCCGTCGCGCACCCACGCCAGCATCTGCACCAGCTGGATGCCGATGTCCGTGAGCATCCCCGTCACGTGTGTGGTGCGCACCACCGCGCCGGACACCCGCGTGACGAGCGCGTTCTGCATCCCCATGGCGAAGGCGAAGCCCCAGAGCAGCACCGGCGCGGGCGTGTCCGGCATGGACGCCAGGCCCACGCCCACGCCCCCCAGCACGAACAGCTCCACCAGCAGCGCGGCCACGTGACGGCCCCGCGTGCGGTGCCGCGAGGCGTCCAGCAGCCCCGTGGCGCAGAAGGCCCCGGCGACGAACACCCCCATCAGCTGCGCGGGCAGCCGCGCCGTGTCCCAGCGGCCCTGGGCCAGGGACTCGCCCAGCGTGGCCATGTTCCCGGACATGTGGGACGTGTGCGCGCCCAGCGCCACGAACCCCATGGCGTTGACCGCGCCGGCCACGGACGAAAGCAGCACGGCGAGCAGGGAGTAGGTGCGGCGGGACTGGGGTGACGACCGGGCGCTGAACATGATGGGCGGGCCGGAACGACGGCTAGCCCGGCGGCCAGTGCAGGGTGCGGCCCGCGAGCAGGTGCAGGTGGATGTGGAACACCGTCTGGCCCGCGTCGCGCTGGGTGTTCATCACCACGCGGTAGCCCGTGTCCGCGTGGCCCCGCTCGCGCGCCAGCTTCGCCGCGCCGATGTAGAGGCTGCCCACCAGCTCCCGGTCCTCCGCCGCGACGTCGTTCACCGTGGGGATGTGCTTGCGCGGGATGAACAGCACGTGGGTGGGGGCCTGCGGGTTGATGTCCTCGAAGCCCAGGCAGTGTTCGTCCTGGTAGACGACCTTCGCCGGGATGAGGCCATCGCGAATCTTGCAGAAGAGGCAGTTGGATTCGGGCATGGCCGTGGCTTACCAACCCGGCGGGGGGGCCGGAAGGGTCTTCCGCGTCTCAACTGTCCCGCTCAGGGCAGTCGCCACGAGTAGCCGGGGTCCGGCGCGCAGTCCGCCACGGGCAGCTTCACCAGCGCCAGCGGGCCGTCCTGGACCAGCAGCGTGCCCGCGCCCTCGAAGCCCGCCCGGGTGATGACGTGGCTGAAGCGGCGGGAGTCCCGCCCGGGGCCGGTGTGGGGATACAGCGGCACCTTCCGGTGGAAGTAGCTGTAGCCCCCCGTCCACGCCAGGTGCACCGCCTCCACCTTGAGGCCGCACACGTCGTCGCGCCGGCCCGCCGCCTCCAGCAGCCGGTTGACCGGGCCCTGGTCGTCCCAGGCGCTGTCCTTGGGACGCACGCGTTCGTACTGGCCCACGTCCCCGAAGGTGAGCGCCCCCGCGCCCGCGCCGGACAACAGCGCCCCCGCCACCACCGCCAACGTGGCGGTGGCCCTCGCCGGAGTGCCGCGCAGCACCCGCATGCAGGAGTCCAGCCCCACGCCCGCGAGCGCCGCGAACAGGGGCAGCACCGGCACCAGGAAGCGCAGCTCCTTGTGCGGCTGGTTCGCGTGCAGCAGGAAGAACGCCGCCGCCAGGAAGGACAGCCCCCACGCCCGGGGCACGGCCAGCACCGCCAGCGCGGCCGTGAAGACGGTCAGCACCGGCATCGCCGTGCGCAGGATGCGCGGGTAGTACTCGAAGGGCTCCGTGCCCCACTGGGCCGCCTTGCCCTGCACCACGTTGAAGTCCAGGTAGACGATGGCCGAGTGGAACCACCGCCCCCAGGTGAGCCTGTCCAGCAGGCCAAAGGCCAGCGCCCACCCGGCCAGCACCGCCAGCGCCACGCCCGCCTGACGCCACTGGCGCCGGCAGAGGAGCACCGCCACCAGGCCTACGCAGAACACGCCGTTCTGGAGCCGCAGCAGCACCGCCAGCCCCAGCAGGGACGCCCCCATCATCAGCGAGCGCCGGGACGCGGCCTTGGGCAGCGCCAGGGCCAGGCCCAGCACCACCGGCAGCACGGAGGCGTTCTCGCTCATGGCCCGGGGCGCGAAGTACAGCGGCACCGACGCCAGGGCGAACAGGGCCGCCCCGCCAGAGGCCGCCAGGGTGGAGGCCCCGGACGCGCGGGCCAGCCGCCATGTGGCCCACGCCGTCGCCGTGCCCACCAGC
>NZ_RAWC01000369.1:0-4635 GCF_003611685.1 Corallococcus sp. CA049B
CCCCGGGTCGGTCCCCCCTGTCGGGCAGGGAGCGGTTCGCGGCAAGAACTCGTGAGGCAGCCGACCGAGCACCGCTCGGAAACTTCCCAAGCCTTGCGCCCGCCCGATAGGATGTGGCGGTTTTCACTGCACTTTTTGCTGGGTGAAGGGCTTCATGGAGCGTCGCGTCCTCATCGTCGAAAGCCAGAACGACTTCGCACTCAGCATGGCCTCCGTGCTCAAGAGCGCGGGCTACAACACGGCCATGGCCACCACTGCGTCAGACGCGCAGCGGGAATTGGAGAAGCGCCGACCGGACCTCGTCGTCGTGCGCGCGGAGCTGCCGGACCAGTCCGGCTTCGCCCTCTGCGGGCAGATCAAGAAGGGCAAGTGGGGCCAGAACCTCAAGGTCCTCCTGCTCTCCTCCGACTCCGGCGTGGAGGGTCTGAACAAACACCGTGAGACGCCGGCCGCCGCGGACGGCTACCTCGTCATCCCGTTCGAGATGGGCGAGCTGGCCTCCATGAGCGCGGGCATCGTGCCGCCCGGCTCTGATGAGTCCGACGCGGACCTGGACGCCGCGCTCTCCGGTGCGCCGCGTGAAGCCCCGCCGCCCATGCCCGGCGTGCGCACGGGCGCCCCGCCCAAGCTGCCCAAGCGCGAGCGCCGCAGCGCGATGACGGACGAGGACAAGTCCTTCATGGACCGGGCCTTCTCATCCATCGCGGACCGCAAGGCGGAGCTGCTGGCGGAGTCGCGTCAGCTGAAGCGCCCGCCCCCGCGCCGCGAGCTGATGGGCACGCCCGAGGGCAAGATCCAGATCCTCCGGGACGAGCTGAAGACGCGCGAAGCCCAGCTCGCGCGCCTGTCGGAAATCTGGAGCGTCCGCGAGCGAGAGCTGCTCTCCGTCGAGGACCGCCTCCATGAGAAGGACGTGGAGCTGCAGGGCCTGAAGATGCAGGTCGACGACCTGCTCAGGCGCTTCAACGACGCGCAGCAGTCCATCGTCCAGAAGGAGCGCGAGCACGGCGCCACCGTGGACGACCTGCTCCTCCAGAAGTTCTCCTCGGAGAAGGACCTCATCGAGGTCGTCGCCTCCAAGGAGAAGGACATCAACGTCCTGCGCAAGGAGGTCAACCTCCGCGACGAGGAGCTGGCCCGGCGCGGCGCGGACCTGGAGTCCTGGCGCAACGAGTTCGACAAGCTGGAGAAGCACCTCGGCGTCGTCACGCTGGAGTTCGAGGTCAAGGAGCAGAAGCTCCAGGACACCGTCCGCGCCAACGAGGCGGACATCCTCCAGCTGCGCGAGCGCGGCGATCAGTTCGAGTCCGAGCTGGCCCGCACCGTCAGCGAGCGCGACCAGCGCTATGCCGAACTGGACGGCGAGCTCCAGGCCCTCCAGGAGCGGCTGACGCAGACGGAGCAGGAGCGCGACGCCACCGTGCGCGGCCTGGAGGCCCGGGCCACGACGGCGGAGGAGCACGCCAGCCGCTCGGACGCGGAGATTGAGCGCCTCAACGCCGAGCGCGCCGCCCTGGAGCAGCGCCTCACGCAGCAGGTGGCGGACCTGGAGTCCGACATCGCGCGCGTCACCGGCGAGCGCGACCAGCTCCGGCTGGACAAGGACGCCCTGGAGGCGGACCTCACGCAGCGCGTGGAGGAGCGGGACGCGAAGCTCTCCGCGCTCGACCGCGAGCTGCAGGAGGCCATCGCCCGCAACGAGAACAGCGAGGCGGAGCTCAACGCCACCATCCAGCAGCACCGCGAGCGCATCGGTGAGCTGGAAGGCGAAGTCGAGGCCGTCAAGACGCACCTGGAGGACCGCGAGAACGAGCTGAACGCGGAGCTCCAGGCGCTGCAGCAGGCCAAGGACGCGCTGGAGCAGGACCTCACCAGCCAGCTGGAGGACCTGCGCGCGGCGAAGGACGCCCTGGAGGCGGACCTCAACGGCCAGATTCAGGCGCTCACCGAGCAGCTGGACGCGTCCCAGCGCCAGGGCGAGCAGCTCTCCGCGCGCGTGGCCTCGCTCGAGGACACCGTCGCCCAGCGCGACGGCACCATCGAGGGCCTGCAGACCGACGTCTCCGACCGCGACGCCCGCATCGCCGAGCTGACCGGCAACCTGGAGGCCACGAGCCAGCAGCTCTCCGAGACGCAGAACACGCTCTCCAGCACGGAGGCCACCCTCGCGGAGACGCGCGGCGAGCTGGAGGCCACCAGCCAGCAGCTCTCCGAGACGCAGGGCACGCTCTCCAATACGGAGGCCACCCTCTCCGAGACGCGCGGCGAGCTGGAGGCCACCAGCCAGCAGCTCTCCGAGACGCAGACGCGCCTGGCGCAGACGGAGGAGACGCTCTCCACCACGCGCGGCGAGCTGGAGGCCACCAGCCAGACGCTGGCCACCACCGAGGCGACCCTCGCGGACACGCAGGGCACGCTGGCGCGCACGGAAGGAACGCTCGCCGACACGCAGGCCACCCTGTCCAGCACGGAAGGCACGCTGGCGGAGACGCGCGGTGAGCTGGAGGCCACCAGCCAGACCCTGGCGGACACCCAGTCCAGGCTCGCGCAGACGGAGGAGACGCTCTCCACCACGCGCGGTGAGCTGGACGCCACCAGCCAGACCCTCTCCGACACGCAGGCCACGCTCTCCAGCACGGAGGGCACGCTCTCCGAGACGCGCGGCGAGCTGGAGGCCACCAGCCAGACGCTGACGGAGACGCAGGCCAGGCTCGCGCAGACGGAAGGGACGCTCGCGTCCACCCAGGGCGAGCTGGAGGCCACCAGCCAGACGCTGGCCACCACCGAGTCCACGCTCGCGCAGACGCAGGACACGCTGGCGCGCACGGAAGGAACGCTCGCCGACACGCAGGCGACGCTGTCCAGCACCGAAGGCACGCTCGCGGAGACGCGCGGTGAGCTGGAGGCCACCAGCCAGACGCTGACGCAGACCCAGGAGACCCTGGAGTCGACGCGCGCCGACCTGGCGAAGGTCACCTCGCACCGCGACGAGTTGGACGCGGAGCTCAACGAGACGCGCGACATCCTCCAGGAGACCAACGGCCTCCTCGCCCGCACCACCGAGGAGCGCGACGCGCGCATCGCGGAGCTGGCGGCGCTCAACGCGGCGAAGGACGCGCTGGAGCAGGACCTCACCGGCCAGATTGGCCAGCTGCGCGCGGACCTGTCGGAGACGCAGGGGCTCTACGACGCGGAGCGCACCGCCCACGCGGCGCTCGCGGAGGAGACCACCGCGCGCATCAACGCCCTCACCGGCGAGCGCGACAACCTGACCGCGGAGCTGAGCGCCACCTCGCAGCAGCTGGCCGACACGCAGGGCCAGCTCGCCAGCACCCAGGACGCGCTGGCCCGCGAGGAGCAGGCCCACGCGCAGTCCCGCCAGGCCGCCGCCAGCGCCCAGGCGGAGCTCACGCGTCAGCTCACCGAGGCCCAGGCCAACGGCGAGGACCTGGCCGAACAGCTCATCGTCACCAAGCACGAGCTGGGCACGCGCGTGTCGGAAGTCACGCAGCTGTCCTCCACGCTCGCGCAGACGGAGGACGCGCGGCACCAC
Source organism: Corallococcus sp. CA049B (assembly GCF_003611685.1). Classification (NCBI taxonomy): domain Bacteria; kingdom Pseudomonadati; phylum Myxococcota; class Myxococcia; order Myxococcales; family Myxococcaceae; genus Corallococcus; species Corallococcus sp. CA049B. Next base: position 3,554 of record NZ_RAWC01000369.1, read on the forward strand.
CTGGAGGACCGCCTCCAGACGCTCACCCACGAGTCGCAGCGCCGTGAGGAGCTCCTCCAGAACGAGGTCGACACCAAGGGCAAGGAGCTGTCGGACACGCTCCGCAAGCTCACGCACGTGACGCAGGAGAAGATGCGTCAGGCGGAGGTGCTCAACCGCGAGGTCTCCACCCGCACGGAGCAGGTGAAGCAGCTGGAAGGCCAGCTGGAGCACCAGGCCTCCGAGGCGAAGAAGCAGGCGGACGCGCTCAACCAGCAGATTTCCAACGTCTCCGGCGAGCTGGACGGGGCGCGCAAGGCCATCGCGGACCGCGACGGACAGCTGCAGCAGGCCGCGAACCAGCAGAAGAAGCTCACCAGCGAGCGCGACGGACTGGCCGGGCAGCTCCAGCAGGCCCAGGCCCAGGCGCAACAGCAGGCCCAGCAGGCGCAGGCCGCCGCCGCCGAGGCGAAGAAGCAGGCGGACGACCTGGCCGCGAAGCTCGCGAAGGCGGACCAGCGCATCGCGCAGCTCTCCCAGGAGGCCCAGAAGTTCGCCGCCGACACGGAGGCGAAGCTCAAGGAAGCCCAGGCCCAGCTGCAGGCCCGCACCAAGAAGGCCCAGGACCTGGAGCTGGCGCTGGAGAACGCCCAGAGCACCCGCGCCCGCGCGGAGAAGGACCTCAACGCCCGCGTCGCCGCGGCGGAGAGCAAGGCCAACGAGGCGGCCTCGAAGCTCGCCACGGCGCAGAAGGAGCGCAAGGACCTGGAGGCCCGTCAGGCCAAGGAGCTGGAGGACCTCAACGCCAAGCAGAAGGCGGAGCTCGAGCGCCGCGAGGCCATCAAGGCGCAGGAGGTCGCCCGCCTCCAGACGTCCGTCCAGGAGAAGAGCAAGGCGCTCAAGGTCGCCGAGCTGGAGCTGGCCCGCTACAAGACCAAGGCCCCGGCCGCCGCCCCCGCCGCGAAGGCCGGCGCCAAGGCCACCGAGGACGAGCACCTGGCCGCCACCGTCCAGGCGAACCCGGTCATCCCGGCCGCCGCGAAGCCCCCGGCCAAGGCCGCCGCCAAACCGGCCGCGAAGAAGGCCGCTGCCGCGCCCACCCC
>NZ_RAWC01000036.1:0-56927 GCF_003611685.1 Corallococcus sp. CA049B
GCCCCCGACGGAGGCCCCGCCGCCGCCCAACGACACGCCGCCGCCGCCGTCCGCCAAGCCGCCGCCGTTGGTGGTGGGCATGACCATGTCGTCCACCACCAGCGCGGGCTCCTTCGCCGCGCCCGTGGGCAACACCGCCTACGGCAAGGCCAACGGCCCCGCGAAGGCGCCCCAGGACGTGAAGGGCTACTCCGCGCCCAAGTACGTGCCGGTGTACCAGGTGGACTCGGAGCCGTCCGTCGCGTCCGAGGTGAAGATTCCCTACCCGGACGAGGCGCGCCGCGCGGGCATCGAGGGCACCGTCACGCTGTCCATCGCCATCGACGCGGAGGGCAAGGTGAGCAACGTGAAGGTCATCTCCGGGCCCGGCTACGGCCTGAATGAGGCCGCGCGCGACGCCATCCGCCGCTTCCGCTTCAAGCCCGCCATCAAGGGCGGCGAAGCGGTGGCCACGGAGATGAAGTACTCGTACACCTTCCTGCTGGACTGAACGCGCCTCAGCCCTACTGCGTCTTGAGCGCGCGGCGCATGATGTCGCGCAGCGCGGTCAGGTCCTCGTCCGGCATCGCGGCGATGAGGGGCGGCGGCGAGCTCAGCCGCGCCATCAGCCGGCCGCGCAGCTCCGCGCCGGCCTCCGTCAGCACCAGCATCTTCACGCGGCGGTCATGCTCGCTGCTCTTGCGCTCCACCAGCCCGCGCGCCTCCAGCCGGTCCACCAGCCCCGTCACGTTGGACGCATCACACGACAGGTAGTGGGCGAGCGTGCTCATCGCGAGCGCGCCCTCGCCCAGCTGCCTGAGCACGTGCGCCTGCACGGGAGACAGGTCGAACTCCGCCGCCAGCGCCGGAAAGTTGCGCATGTGGGTGTGCAGCAACTCGTACAGGAGCGCCCACGCCTGCTCGGGAAGTCCACTCTCGCCCTCGGCCTGGCCGGTGGTGGCCGCCGGCCGGCGCATCACCTGCTCGCCAGGACTGTCGCTGAAGCCGTTCATAGTGAAGTTACGTTAATTCATCGGACACACATAAACAATTGACATCATCAACCATTGACCGCTACTACATTCCGCATATTCCAACATCCGACAGTGCGGATTACTTCAACGCCGCGCCAAGGTCGGGTAGAGGACGCAACGCAGTCGTCCATCGGACGGATCCGCCTCGCGCTCCCGCGGGTCGGTGAGGAGGTCGAGCGGTATGAGTACCTTTCTGGCGCTGTCCCTGTCGGCCACCCTGGCCGCGGCGCCCGTACTGACGCTGGATGAGGCACTGGAGTCCGCCCGCCAGCAGAACCTCGATTTGAAGGTCGCCCAGGAGCGCTTCGAGCAGGCGTCGCTCGCGACGCGCAAGGCCTGGTCGGGCTATCTGCCCACCATCACCGCCGGGGCGTCCATCACGCGCAACAACGTGGCGGCCATCATCCCCGCGGGCCCCATCGCGCCGGTGGACATCACCATCCAGCCGCTCATCCAGCAGGGCGCGCAGCTGGAGGCGCGGCAGGCCATCATCGCGCCGCAGCTGTGGGCGGGCATCGCGGCCTCCTACAAGTCCGTGCAGCTGGCGGAGCTCAACACGCAGACGGCGCGCCGGCAGGTGCTCTTCGGCGTGGCGCAGGCGTACTACGGCGCCGCGGCGCAGCAGGAAGCGCTGCGCGCCCAGGAGCGGCTCCTGGAGCTGAACCAGGCGCGGGAGAAGGACACCCAGGCCCGGTTCGACGCGGGCACGGTGACGCGCGTGGCGCTCTTGCGCGCCCAGCTGGACCGCTCGCGCGCGGAGCAGGACCTGGTGCGCGCGAAGAACGCGCTCGCGGGCCTGAAGCTGGCGCTGGGCACGCTCATCCAGCGCGAGCCGGAGTTCGACCTGGCCCCGCCGCCGGAGCCGACGGTGCCCGCGCAGGCGTCGCCGGAGGACCTGGTCAACCAGGCCATCCAGGAGCGCTCGGACGTGCAGGCCGCGGAAGTGGGCCTGAAGCTCAGCCGCATCAACAAGACGGGCGTCATCCTGAGCTACCTGCCCACGCTGGGCGTGACGGGCGCCTACCGCATCGCGAACGCGGCGGGCTTCACCGGCCAGAACGAGACCTGGGCCATCACCTTCGGCGCCAGCTGGACGCTGTTCGACGGCGGCCTGCGTGAGGCGAACCTCTCCGAGGCGTCGTCGCGCGTGCGCGAGGCCACCGTCACCCAGGCGCTGGCCCAGGCCCGCGTGAAGGAAGAGGTGCGGCGCTCCAAGCTGGACCTGGAGAACGCGCTGGCCAACCGCTCCAAGGCCGAGGAGGCCCTGGAGCTGGCGCGCGAGTCCAACCGCCTGACGGACGTGAGCTTCAAGGCGGGCGTCGCCACCTACCTGGAGGTCGCGGACGCCAACACCGCGCTCACCAACGCGGAAGTGGGCTTCGTGTCCGAGCGCCTCCAGGCGTCGCTCGCCGCGCTGCGCCTGCTCAACTCGCTGGGCTCCTTCGAGTCCGGTTCGGTGAAGAAGGAAGCGGCCGCCCTGGGCGCGGAGCCCGGAGCGGGCGCGCCGAAGTCCCAGCCCGTCCAGGAGCAGCCGGCCCAGCCGCAGCCCGCGCCCCAGCAGTAGGCGCGGGGTGACGTGGAATTCCCGGCGCCCGTCCCAGGGCGCCGGGTCCCCTGCCCTCCCGGGCGGGAAGCAGGTGCTTCGTTGTGGGGGGCCGGCACCGGCCCCACCCTCCCCTGTAGGACCCGTTTCCACGAGGAGGGAACCATGGCGGATGCATCCTGGGGCAACTGCAAGAACTGTCGGTTCTTCGCGGGCAACAGCGACGAGCCGAGCGACGACGCGACGCAGAGCTGCAACCAGCCGGAGCTCAAGCAGTTCGCGCTCGTGGTCTCCGGCGACAGCGGCTGCAACGCCTACGAGGCCCGCACCGGAGAGACGGTGCCCACCTACGAAGAGCCCGCGCCGATGCACTGAGCGCCCGCGTGTCCCACCGGCCCTCAGGTGCCGGTGGCGTCGCGGACCTGGGGCACCGTCGGTCCAGGCTCGTGCACCTCGTGCGCCGCGTGCGCGTAGTAGATGCGCTCCATGAGCTTGCGCTGGTGCACGAGCGGCTTGTCGTACTTGTCCAGCCGCATGCCCTTGTGGCTGTAGGGCGTGTCCGCCACGGTGGGGATGAAGCGCGCGTCGTCGCGCACCTCCCACCAGGTCAGGCCCAGCGCGGCCTTCGCCGCCGCGGGCAGCAGGGGCCGGAGCGCGGGCACCGTCGTGCGCAGGAAGGAGAAGACGTGCAGGCGCGTGGTGCGCGCCGTCTCCGGCACGAAGAAGATGTGCGCCTGCGTGATGAAGGGGCGCGGCGCTCCCGAGGGCTGGACCCAGCTGACGGTGTAGACGCTGCGCACCGGGTCGAAGCGCGTCACCCAGTCATTGCGGAAGACGTCCCCCTTGCCCACCGCGAGCAGGCGCATGATGGGCGCGGGCCGCTGCGGGGCCTGGTAGTGCACCTCCGTGTGGTCCTCGTGGTTGTGCGCCTCGAACTGCACCTCGCCCGCCTGCGCGCCGCTCCACCCCAGCCGGGTATGGACGAAGGGCGTGTGCTCGTCCTCGCTGAAGTTGTCGAGCGCCACGTGCAGCGGCGCCTGGAACAGCGTGGAGAACGTCCCGCCGAAGACGTAGTCCCCGCCGGAGAGCTCCGGCATCGCGGACTCGGGCGTGTCCGCGTGCGCGAGCCAGAGGTAGCCGTGGCGCTCCACCACCTGGAAGCTCTTCGCCTCGCAGTGGCGCAGCTCCGGCTGGCTGGGGTTGATGCCGTGGCCTCGCGCGTCGAAGCGCCAGCCATGGTACGGGCACTGGAGCAGCCCCTCCTTCGTCACGGTGCCCTTCGACAGCGGCGCGAAGCGGTGCGGACACGCGTCCGACAGCGCCGCGGCCTTGCCGGAGGCGTCCCGGAAGAGCGCGTAGGCGTGGCCCGCCAGCTCCACGCGGACGGGCTGGCGGCGGAGCTGGCGGGAGGGGAGCACCGGATGGAAATGCCTGACGACGTCGGGGGTAGGCTCCATGGCGCGCGCAGTATAGCGGTCTGTCGCGGCGGACCCAGGTGGGTGGCATAGACTGCCCGGCCGTGAAAGCCCCCGCCCCTCCCCGCCGCCGTGTGCGCTGGTTCGCTGTAGGAACCATGGCCGTGCTGATGGCGCTCGCCGCGGGAGCGTGGCTGTACGTGCGCGGCGCACTGCCGGCGCCGGTGCCCCCGGCGGCCGGGCCCTTCGGCTACACGGACTACGCGCAGGCGCTGAACCACGTGCGCCCCAGCGGGGACCTGGACTTCGAGGGCCTGAGGCGCGACCGCGCGGCGCTGGAGCGCTTCGTCGCGTCGCTCGCGGCGGTGTCGCCGCACCGGCGGCCGGAGCTCTTCCCGTCGTCCCAGGACAGGATGGCGTACTGGATCAACGCGTACAACGCGCTGGTGCTCCTGCAGCTCGTGGAGCGCTACCCGGAGGGCGTGACGTCATCCTGGTTCGGCCGCTTCTACTGGGGCCGCACGTGGCCGGTGGGCGGCGAGCGGCTGACGCTGTACGCCCTGGAGCAGCGCATCCTCCTGGGCGAGTACGCCGACCCGCGCGTGCACTTCGCCCTCTTCCGGGGGACGCGCGGCGGGCCCCAACTGGACGGCGCGCCCTATCAGCCGGAGTTCCTGGACGCCCAGCTCAACGACGCCAGCCGCCGGTATGTCGGGGACGCGCGGAACGTGAAGCTGGAGGACAAGACCGTGCGCCTGGCGCACCTGTTCGAGGAGCGGAAGCAGGACCTCCTCGCCGCGCTGCCGGAGGGCCGGGGCGGCAACGTGCTCCAGTTCGTCTGGGCCTTCCTGCCGGACACCTGCGAGGAGCGCCCGGGCTGCGACACGCGCGGCGACCTGGACCGCGCCTGCGGCCCCGACCTGGACAGGTGCCGCATCGCCTTCGTCCCCGAGGACACGTCTCTGCCCGACGCCGCGAGCACCGCCGAGCGGCGGCGCTGACAGGGCCCCTTCTCGGCTAGCGTCCCGCCATCGCGAACGAACACGCGGGAGGCACCGGGACATGACGATGGGAGCGGTGTGGCTGGCGACGTGGCTGGCCCTGGGGAGCGCGGACCTGAAGTGGGAGCCGCAGGCGAGCGGGACGACGGTGCGGCTGCGCGGCGTGAGCGCGGTGGACGACCGCGTCGCGTGGGCCAGCGGCGACAAGGGCACCGTCGTGCGCACCACGGATGGCGGCAAGACGTGGACGCGGGCGCCCGTGCCGGATGCGGAGGTGTTGGACTTCCGCGACGTGGATGCGTTCAGCGACCGCACCGCCTACGTGCTGTCCATTGGCGCGGGTGACAAGTCGCGCATCTACAAGACGACGGACGGCGGCGCGCACTGGACGCTCCAGTTCACCAACACCGTGCCCGGGGCCTTCTTCAACGGCATGGCCTTCTGGGACGAACAGCACGGCATCGCGTTCAGCGACCCGGTGGACAAGCACTTCGTCGTCATCACCACGGAGGATGGCGGCGCGACGTGGAAGCCCGTGCCGCAAGGGGCCCTGCCGGCCGCGCTCGAGGGGGAAGCGGGCTTCGCGGCCAGCGGCACGAGCATCGCGGTGTACGGCAGGTCCCACGTCTGGTTCGGGCTGGGGGGCTCCATCGCGCGCGTGCTGCACTCGGCGGACCGGGGCAAGACGTGGGGCATCGCGCCCACGCCGCTGGCCACGGGGGAAGGCGCGGGCGTGTTCTCGCTCTACTTCTGGAGCCCCATGGCGGGCGTCGCGGTGGGCGGCAACTACAAGCAGCCGGAGGTGGCCACCGGCAACGCGGCGCTCACGCTGGACGCGGGCAAGCGTAAGTGGACCGTGCCGGAGAAGGCGCCTGGGGGCTACCGCTCCTGCGTGGCCCCGCTCACGCGCGAGCGGAAGATGTCGCTTGTCACCGTGGGCCCCACGGGTTCGGACGTGTCGAAGGACGCGGGCAGGACGTGGGAGCCACTGGACCCCACCGGCTTCCACGCCGTGTCCACGCCGCCGCGCAAGCAGGACACGGCCTGGGCGGTGGGTGAGGAGGGGCGCATCGCCAGGCTGGTCATCGCGGCGCCACCTGCTCCGTGACTGGAGCGGGCGCGGGGCGCTTCCTCCCCGCGCCGGCTGCTTCACTTCACCAGCAGCGCCGCGCCGATGATGCCGCTGTCGTCGCCCAGCTCGGCGTCGGCGATGAGCAGGCCCTCGCGCGACACGCGGGACGACCACTGCTGCACGCCGTCCAGCACCTGCCGCTTGATGCCCGGGCAGTGCGTCAGCACGCCTCCGCCCAGCACCAGCCGCGACGGGTTGAGCACCGTCACGTAGTTGGCCACCGCGAGCGCCAGGAACTGCGCCGCGCGGGTGTGGAGCTCCCTGGCCTTCGCGTCCCCCGCCTCCGCCGCCGTCTCCAGCGTCACCGGGGTGATGGTGTCCGGGTCGTCGTGGGTCAGCGTCTCCAGCACTCGCGAGCTGCCGGACGCCAGGAGCTCCTTCGTCTGCGCGATGAGGTTGTGGCCGCCCGCGTACGCCTCCAGGCAGCCGTGCTCACCGCAGCCGCACAGCCGGCCGCCGGGCACCACCTTGATGTGGCCCAGCTCGGCCGCCACGCCGCCGCCGCCCTGCACCAGCCGCCCGTCCGCGATGATGGCGCTGCCCACGCCGGAGCCCACGAACACCACCAGGATGTCCTGGGCGCCGCGACCCGCGCCCGCGTGCAGCTCGCCCCACGCCGCCGCGGACAGGTCGTTCACCACCTTCACGTCGAAGCCCAGCCGCTTCGTCAACATCGCGGCCAGGGGCACGTCGCGCCAGCCCAGGTTGGGCGCCACGGAGATGACGCCCGTGTCCTTGTGGATCTGCCCCGCCGCGCCCACGCCGCAGCCGTCCACCTTCACGCCGGACTGCTTCACCGCATCTTCCGCCGCCTGGGCGATGGTCTCCACCACGCCCTGCGGCTTGCGGTCCTGCACCGCGACCTTGGCGCTCGCGAGGATTTCACCCTTCCCGTCCACCACAGCGGCCCGGGCGAACGTCCCGCCCAGGTCGATTCCCAGCGTCGGCATGTCCAGCTCCCTCCCCTACGTGCGTGCGTGTGCTTCGCGTGGAGCGTCAGCGGCTCAGGCGCCGACTTCCTTCTGCGCCTGCGCGACCGTCTTCTCGATGAGCGCCTGGATCTCCTTCACGCGGGCCTCCGTGCTGGCCTCGTAGCGCAGCACCAGGATGGGCTGCGTGTTCGACGCGCGGATGAGGCCCCAGCCGTCCTCGAACGTCACGCGCACGCCGTCCACGTCCACCACCTTGTGGCCCGCGTCGCGGAGGATTTCCGTGGCGCGCTTCACCATGGCGAACTTCTTCTCCTCCGTCGTGTCGAAGCGCAGCTCGGGGCTGGCGAAGGTCTTCGGCACGTCGGAGAGCAGCTGCGACATGGACTGCTTCTCGTGCGTCAGGATCTCCAGCAGGCGCGCGGACGCGTACACCGCGTCGTCGAAGCCGAAGTAGCGGTGCTTGAAGAAGATGTGGCCGCTCATCTCACCGGCCAGCTCCGCGTGCTCCTCCTTCATCTTCGACTTGATGAGCGAGTGGCCCGCCTTCCACATGATGGGCTTGCCGCCGTGCTTCGCGATGTCGTCGTACATCGTGTAGCTGCACTTCACCTCGCCGATGATGGCCGCGCCCGGGGACTCCTTCAGCACGTAGCGGCTGAAGAGCACCATCAGCTGGTCACCCCAGAGCACGTTGCCCTGGTCGTCGATGACGCCGATGCGGTCGCTGTCGCCGTCGTAGGCGATGCCCACCTCCGCCTTGACCTCCTTCACCTTCTTGATGAGGTCCTGGAGGTTCTCCACCACCGTGGGGTCCGGGTGGTGGTTGGGGAAGTCCGCGTCCATCTCGCAGAACAGGGGCACCACGTCGAAGCCCATGCTCTCGAACAGGGGCACCGCGATGGCGCCGCCCGTGCCGTTGCCAGCGTCGATGACGATCTTCATCCCCTTGCGGCCCACCTTCACCGTCTGGCGGATGAAGTGGTTGTAGGGCGTGATGATGTCGTAGGGCGTGACCTTGCCGGGCTTGCTGGAGGTCGCGAAGTCCTTCGCCTCGATGAGGCGGCGCAGCTCCTTGATTTCGGGGCCGTGGAAGGTCGTCTTGCCCGCGCCAATCTTGAAGCCGTTGAACTCCTTCGGGTTGTGGCTGCCGGTGATCATCGCCAGGCCGTCCACGGGCAGCGTGTTCGCCGCGAAATAGGTCAGCGGCGTCGGCACCACGCCCACGTCGTAGACGTCCAGGCCGGTGGCGGTGAGGCCCTTCGCGAGCGCGTCGCGGAAGCGCGTGGAGGACTCGCGGCAGTCGCGGCCCACCACGATGGAGGTGCCGCCCTTGCGGCGGATCATGGTGCCCAGGCCCAGGCCCAGGAGCTCCACCACCTCGATGGTGAGGTCCTTGTCCACCAGACCTCGGATGTCGTACTCGCGGAAGATGTGCGCGTTCATGGCAGTGTCCCCACCCTCGACAGGAACCGGGAGGGCGTAACGGAAGGCGTCGGACACTACACGAGCGGGCCCGGGGGCTGCACACGCCCGAACGGGCCCGGCTGACTGTTGAACGCCCGGCCCCTCCAGGGAGGGCGGAACCTACCCCTGGCAGGGGCTGATGGCCCCCATCAGGCCATGGCCCCGGGGGCCTGGGCCCCGGCTCCGGCGCCGGACCCCACTGGCACCCGCCGCAGCAGCGCTTGGTAGTGCTTCAGCCAGGACGTGTTCAGCGGGTCCAGCTTGAGGGCCTCCGCGTAGCGCTCCAGCGCGGCCGGGACGGCCCGTTGGACCTCCAACGCATGCCCCTGGGTGAAGAGGGCGCGGGCCTTCTTCTCCACCTCCGGCCGGGCGGCCAGGAAGGCGCTGCGCAGGGCCTCCATGGTGGGCTCCGGGACGCCCGCGGCCACGCAGCGGGCCAGGCCCCCCAGGTTGCCCCGGGTGGCGTCGTAGCCCACGCGGGAGAGCGGATCGCCGAGCATCCGCTGCGCGGCCAGCACGCGCACGCGCAGGGCGTCCAGGGACTGGCGCTGGCCGGTGGGCAGCGGGCGGTGCTGGAAGGCGACCAGGCGGCGCAGGGCGGCCTGGGCGCGGCGGTGGATGTCGCCGAAGTCGGCGTCGTGCTTCGCGCCCAGCAGCGTGTAGGGGTCCCGGGCGACGGCCTCCGCGCGGGACAGCATGCGGGCAAGCTCCGCGTCGGGCGCGGGCTCCGCGTCCTCCATGAGGGCGCGGGAGAGCAGCCGGCCCAGCGCGGGGAACTCGTCGGAGAAGTGGACGAAGACGCCCGCGGGCACGTTCCAGGTGCGCGCCTCGTCGAAGGTGACGTGGCGGACCACGTCGCAGGCGCCCAGGGCCGTCTCGCCCCGGAAGGACACCTCCACCGTCAGCCGCGCGGCGAGCGGGGGCAGGGAGCCCTGGCACTCGGCGAAGAGGCCTTCGGGGGCGACGTCGCTCACGCAGACGGGCTGGAGGACCTCGCCCGGCGTGAGGCCCAGGCGCACGCGCAGGTCCGCGGGCGCGTCCGTGCGGGGCGCGGAGGCCTCCAGCGGCGGCACGGGGTTCACCAGCGGAATGGGCGCGGCGTCATGGACGACGTCCACCAGCGGAATGGGCGGAGGCGACGGAATGGACACGGGCTCCAGCGAGGGCGCCAGCGTCATGAACGGGATGGCCGCGGCGCCCAGCGTGGACGTGGGGTTCACCGCGGCCCGCGCCGCGACGTCCAGGGGCTCGGCGTCCCCCAGCAGCGCCACGGCGGAGGCCCAGAACGCGGCCACCTCCGCGCGCATGGCCCCCGCACCGGAGCGGGCGCCGTCCGCCGCGCGCAACGCCGCATCCTCCACGGACGTGGCGGCCATGCCCCATTCGGGCACGTCCTCCACGATGTCGAAGTCGTCCGCCGCGTCGTGCTCCCCGGCAGCCTCCTTCGCCGTGGCGCCCCCCTCCACGTCGGACACATCCTCGGGCACATCCGCGGACGCGTTGCGCACCGGCGCCTTCAGGCCCAGCGCCTCCGCGAGCGCGACGCGGAAGGCCCACGCGCTGTCGAACCGCTCCTCCGGCTTCGCGGCCAGCGCGCGCATCAGCACGGTGGACAGCGCGGGCGGCACGCTCGCGTTGATGGCGTGCGGCGGGAACAGCGTCACCTGCGCGGAGCGCCCCAAGCCGAACGGCAGCCGGCCCGTCACCAGCAGGTAGCCCGCCACGCCCATCGCATGCACATCCGCGCGAGGGCTCCGGTTCATCCCCACGCACTGCTCGGGCGCCATGAACGTGGGCGAACCCACCGTCACGCCCTGCGCGCGCTCCTCCTGCGACAGCGCCGCCTCCCGCACCGCGCCCGCGCCGAAGTCGCGCACCCGCACGCGCCGCTCGCCCTTCGCGTCGCGCGTGACGAACATCGAATCCAGCGTGAGGTCCCCGTGCACCAGCCCCCGCGCGTGCGCCGCCTCCAGCCCCGCGAGCGCCTGCTCCAACACCTCGCCCACCTCGGCCGGCGACAGCGGCAGGGGCATCGCGCTCAGCGACTCGCCCTCCGGCGCCTCCTGCAGCACGCAGGGCAACCCTTGCGGACCGGGGCGCACGTCCAGCACGCGCGCCACGTGGCGGTGCACGACGTTGCGCTGCGCCAGCGCCTCCGCGATGAAGCGAGCGCGCACGGCGGGGCGGGCCGCCAGGTCCGCGTGCAGCACCTTCACGCAGAAGCGGTGCCCCGTGGGCACGTACTCCGCCAGGTACACCGACGCCACCGCCCCCACCTCCAGCCGGCGCTTCAGCAGCAACGGCCCGTGCCGCTGACCCTCCAGCGAATCCCCCGACACCGGAGGCCGGGCAGCGACGGAGCACGCCTCCCCATCCCGGTGTTCGCCCACGCAGCGCTTGCAGCCCATCGCCATCCCCGCCTGTCGCCCCGGAAATGGGGCGGACCCGGCATGGACTTGCAACCCGCGCGCCTCGTGCCCGGGGCCCGCCTTCGTCTGGACCGCGACACTCCAACACCCGCGAGTGCCAGCAAACCCCGCAAAACGAACCAGGGCCCCCTGTAGAAACGACAGGGAGCCCCGGGAAGAAATGTGTGGGGTGAAACAGGAGGCGAAGTCGCCTCAAGGCCTACAGCAGCCGGGTGCGCTTCCTGGCCTTGAGGGCCTCGACGACCTTCCGGACGTCCTGGCTCTTGTCCTTGGGGACCACGAGCACGGCGTCACCGGAGTCCACCACCACCACGTCGTGCATGCCCACGACGGACAGCGTGCGCTTGTCGGACAGCACCACGCAGTTGGTGCAGTCCACCAGCACCGCGTCGCCGGAGACGACGTTGCCCTGCGCGTCCGCGGGGCGCACTTCCGGGATGGCGGCGAAGGAGCCCACGTCGGACCAGCCGAAGTCGCCGTCCAGCACCGCGATGTTCTCCGCCTTCTCCATCACGCCGTAGTCAATGGAGATGGAGGGCAGCTTGGGGAACACGCGCTTGAGCACGGCCGGGAAGGTGCGCTTGCCCGCGGCCTTCTGGAGCGCGTCCAGGCCCTTCTGCATCTCCGGCATGTGCTTCTGGAAGGCCTCCAGCATCACGTCCGCGCGGAAGACGAAGATGCCGCCGTTCCACAGGTAGTCGCCGCTGGCCAGGTACTCCTGCGCCGTCTTGAGGTCGGGCTTCTCCTTGAACGCCTTCACGCGGCGGCCGCCGCCGTCCAGCGCGGCACCGACCTGGATGTAGCCGTAGCCCGTCTCCGGGCGCGCGGGCTTGATGCCCAGCGTGACGATGTGGCCGCCCTCCGCGATGCGCGCCGCCTCCGCGAGCGTGCGCTGGAAGCCCTTCACGTCACCCACGTGGTGATCCGACGGCAGCACCGCGAGCACGCCCTTGGGGTCGCGCGCGGCCACCTGGAGCGCGGCGAGCGCGATGGCGGGCGCGGTGTTGCGCGCCACGGGCTCCACCAGGAGGTTGCCCTTGGGCAGCCCCTTCACCAGCTTCGCGGCCGTCTTCGCGTGCACGGGGCCGCACACGATGAAGGTGTTCTTCACCGGCGCGAGGCCCTTGAGGCGCTGGGCGGTGTCGGTGAGCAGCGGCTGCTTGGAGGCCAGCGGGAGGAACTGCTTCGGACGGGCCTGGCGGGACAGCGGCCAGAAGCGGGTGCCGGAGCCTCCGGCCATGATGACGGGGTAGAGGGCCATATGCGGGTGCGAGCTCCTAGGGGCACGCCGGCCCATGGCCTGGCGCGCACGGCGGCGCACCATAGCGCTTCGCGCCAGCGTGGGAAGGGGGCTGCTCGCCGCTCAGGCTGGCAGGACCGCGATGGCCTCCACCTCGAAGAGCATCGCGTCCAGTGCCAGCCGGGGGACGGGAATCAGCGTGCAGGTCGGCTTCATGCCGCCGCTCCAGGCCGCGTCCAGTTCGGGGCCGATGATGCGCAGCTTCTCCTCCGTGTGGTCCACCACGAGCATCGTGAGCTTGGCGACGTCACCGACGCCCGCCCCCACGGACTCGAGGGCCGTCCGAACGTTCATGAACGCCTGCCTCACCTGGAGGCGGAAGTCGGGCTCGAGCGCGCCCGTCTCACGCTCGCCCCCTTGCCCCGCCAGGAAGACCAGCCGGGTGCCGGGCGCAACCTGCGCCACGTGTGAGAAGCCATAGGGCGCCGGGTCGAACAACCCCTTCGGGTTCGTCAGCACCACGGTCGGCGTCTTCGAGGAGTCTGAGTTCTGTCCCATGCTTCACCGTCTCCCATCCGGCCCGACGATGGGAAGGGCCTCGCACGTCTTCAATGAGTTCCGGACGTGGCGCTGTTGGACGCGCGTCGCGCCAGCGGAGGAAGGGGGCCCGGCCGCCTGCCCTCCGAGGGATGGGGCGCGACAATGTGGGCAGAGTTTTGACCCGCCCCCGAAAAGCCAGTCTCATGCCCCGGCGTTGAGCCTCAAGCCCACATCCACCGGATGGACGCTGGCCTTCACCGTGCTGCTGGCGGTGGGGTTGTCCCTGGCGCCATTGCCGGAGAAGTACCGCCCCCTCCCCAGCCTCCGTCAGGAAGGTTCGCTCGGGCCCAAGCTGGCGGCGATCGCACTGCCCGCGTCCCTGCGCGGCGTGAAGGCCCCGCGCCCGCCCTCGGACACGATGGTCCCGGACGCCCCACCCACCGCGGTCGCGGAGGCGGACACCGCCGCCAATGACACGGATCCGAAGGCGGGCCCGCAGGTGGGGGAAGCCCCGGCCGTACCCGGCATCGGCCTGGAGGAGCTGAGCGCCCCCACGCTGGCGACCGCGCGGGAGCTGGAGGCGCTGCGCGAGCGCATGGGCGCGAAGCACGTGGACATCGAGCTCAACTGCCGCAAGACGCGCGCGGACGGGACGTGTGAAGAGGACGGCCTGGCGCCGTTCCTGAAGGCGCTGGGAGATTTGCGCGCGGACACGCGGCGCACGCCGGTGCGGGTCGTGCACCTGGGCGATTCGCTCATTGCCTCCGACTACGTCACGGACGTGGTGCGCGACCGGCTCCAGGAGCGCTTCGGTTCGGGCGGTCCTGGGTTCCTCTACATCCACCGGCTGGCGAGCGCCGGCCGCGCCACGCGCGCGGGCACCGCGAGCACGGACGGCTGGAAGATGGAGCGGCTGGTGGACACGCACTGGCCCAAGGACCGCGTGGGCTGGACGGGCGTGGCCTTCTCCACGAGCGGCCCCGCGCAGTCCACGCGCTACTCCGTGGAGGGCGCGCGCCAGGCGGAGCTGTTCTTCCTGGCCCAGCCCGCCAACGGCGCCGTGCAGGTGGCGGTGGACGGAAAGAATACGCAGCGCATCCAGACGCGCGCCTTTGGCTCCAAGGCGGAGGCGGCCTTCGCCCGGCTCAAGCTTCCCGAGGGCGCCAGGACGCTGACGCTCACCGCGAGCGGCAAGACGGAGCTGCACGGCGTGTCGGTGGAGTCGGGCACGCCGGGCGTCGTCTACGACACGGTGGGCCTGCTGGGCGGCATGGCGGAGGTGTACCTGCGCGCGCAGCCCCAGGCGTTCCGCGCGCAGCTCAAGCACCGCAAGCCGTCGCTGGTGGTGTTGATGGTGGGCGGCAACGAGGCGTTCTTCCTCTCGCGCGAGCGCACCACGCTGGAGGAGGTCCGCTCGCAGATAAAGGAGCTGGTGTCGCGCGTGCGCACGGCGGTGCCGGACGCGGCGTGCCTCGTCATGTCGCCCATCGACGCGGGCGTGCGCACGCTGAGCGGCGAGGTCATCACCCGCCGGCACTCGGCGGAGGTGGCGGAGGTGTTCCGCGAGGAGGCGCGCGCGGGAGGCTGCGCCTTCTACGACACGCTGGCGGCGATGGGCGGCGAGGGCTCCGCGCTCAAGTGGCTGGAGTCCGGCCTGATGCTGGAGGACCTGGTGCACCCGCGCGTGCGCGGCTCCAATCTGCTGGGCCACCTGTTCGACCTGGCGTTGCAGCGGACCTTCGCGCGCACGCATCCGCCGCGCGTGCCGGGCACGGACACGACCGGCCTGCGGGACGCGACCCCGGCGCTGCGCCGCACGTTCGAGTCCCTGGCCCGCCGGGAGTCCGGCGCGAAGCTGCGCGTGGGCATCGCGCAGCTGGGCGCGTCGCACACGGCGGCGCATTACTTCTCCGACAAGGTCCGCGACGCGCTGACGAAGCGCTTCGGTGACGCGGGCCGGGGCTTCATCGCGGCGGGCAAGCCGTCGTCCCGGCTGGAGGCGGCGCGCGTGGCGCGCACGCTCGACGGTGCGTGGACGGTGGAGGACGCGAAGAGCACGCCTGGAGGCGTCTCCGGAAGCATCTGGGGGCTCACCGGCATCCGCGCGGTGGGCGCGCCCGGCGCGAGCCTGGGCATCTCCTTCTGCGAGGGCTGCGCGGAGGACAAGAACCGCCAGGGCCGGCTGGACCTGTACGCGCTGGACGCGCCGGGGGCCGCGGCGCCTGAAATCACGGTGGACGGCGAGGAGATTCCGCCGGAAGCACCGCCGCCGGAGCCGCTGACGCAGCCCACGGTGCGCATCCGTTCGTTCCCGGTGACGGGCGTGGCGCACTCGGTCCAGGTGAAGGTGCCGGAGGGTAGCGGGAGCGCGACGGTGCTGGGCGCGTCACTGGAGTACGACGTGCCGGGGCTGGTGTACGACGCGCTGGGGTTGCCCGGCGCCACGGCCTTCACGGCGCGGGACATGGATGCGCCGGCGATGGACGCGCAGCTGACCGCGCGCCGTCCGGACCTGCTGGTGTTCTGGTACGGCACCAACGAGGCGGAGCTGCCGGGGCTGGACGCGAACGGGCTGCGCCAGGACTACGCGGCGTTGATCGCGCGGATGCGCAAGGCGACGAACGCGGAGTGTTTGGTCATCGGCCCCACGGACCGGCTGCAGAAGGACGCGAACGGCCGGTGGGACGAGGCGCCGTCGCTGGCGAAGGTGTTGAACACGCTGCCGCAGGTGGCGAAGGACGCGGGCTGCGCGTACTGGTCCGCGCGCGCGGCGATGGGGGGTGAGCGCTCCATGCAGCGCTGGCAGCGGCAGCCGGAGCCGCTGGGCCACGCGGACGGCGTGCACCTGACGCCGCAGGGATACGCGGTGCTGGCGAACGCGTTCGTGAAGGACCTGATGGCGGCGTACGAGTCCACGAAGAAGGGCGGCGAGCCGACGGCCTCCGCCGCGGGAGCGCCCTGAGCCGTGCTGTCCCACAGCCTCCAGTACGTCGTCTTCGTCATCACGGTGTTCGCGCTCTACTGGGCGGTGCACCGGCATTACTGGCCGCGGATGCTGTTGCTGCTGGCGGCCAGCCTGCTGGTCTACGTGTCGTTCCTCGGGGTGCCCCTGAGCGCGTTCGTGGGCAGCATGCCGCCCGGCGAGCTGGTGGTGAAGCTGGTGCCGCTGTTCATCTTCCTGGCCGGGGTGACGGTGGATCACCTGCTGGTGAAGGGGATGGGGGCCACGGAGCGGCCGGGGCTGCGCAAGGCGCTGGTGGTGCTGTCCATCGTCTCCAACCTGGGGCTGCTGGCGGGCTTCAAGTACCTGGAGCTGCTGCGCCGGACGGTGTCGTCGCTCCTGGGGCCGTGGGGCGTGGAGGTGCGGCCGGAGCCGTTCCATCTGTTGTTGCCGGTGGGCTTGTCGTTCTTCGTGTTCCAGGCCATCAGCTACACGGTGGACGTGTACCGGGGGAAGGCGAGCTCCGAGCACTCGTTCGCGGAGCACCTGCTCTACATGCTGTTCTTCCCGCGGGTGTTGAGCGGGCCGATTGTCCGCGCGTCGGAGCTGATGGCGCACTTCCGGGAAGTGCCCACGCTGTCTTCGGATGACGGGAACAAGGCGTTGTTCCGCATTGCCGTGGGGCTGGTGAAGAAGCTGGTCATCGCGGACGTGCTGGGCAGCGGCATCGTGGATCCGGTGTTCGGCAGTCCGCACGCGTACTCGTCGGCGGAGTGCGCGGTGGCGGCGGTCGCGTACACGCTGGAGCTGTACTACGACTTCTCGGGGTACTCGGACATCGCGATTGGGGTGGCGTCGCTGTTCGGCTTCAAGTTCCCGGAGAACTTCGCGCGGCCGTACCTGGCGAAGAACCTGTTCGAGTTCTGGAACCGCTGGCACATGAGCCTGTCGTCCTGGCTGCGGGACTACCTGTACATCCCGCTGGGCGGCAACCGGCGGTCGAAGCCGCGCGTGTGCTTCAACCTGATGATGGTGATGGTGCTGGGAGGCCTGTGGCACGGGGCGGACTGGCGCTTCGCGGTCTGGGGCGCGGTGCACGGCGTGGCGTTGTGCGGGGTGCGGTGCTGGTGGTGGTTCAAGGGCAAGCAGCAGGAGCCGGGCCCGGTGCGCGTGGCGTTCGGGATGCTGGCCACGTTCACGCTGGTGGTGTTGACGCGCGTGGTGTTCCGGGCGCCGGACATGGCGCACGCGGGTGAGTTCTACGCACGGATGCTGGCGGGAATCCCGGGCCTGGCGAACGTGGGCCCGCTGGTGTGGAGCATGCTGGCCATCGCGGTCCTCGCGCACGCGGTGCCGATGAAGCTCTATGACACCGCGGCGCTCGTGTTCCTCAAGATGCCCGCCCCCGCGAGAGCCGTGGTCCTGGTGCTCCTGGGCCTGGGAATCCGCCAGCTGTCCACGCTGGAGACCCGGCCGTACGTGTACCTGCAGTTCTGAGTAGGCTGGCGCCGGATGGGTTTCCTCCGGCGACAGTTCCTCTGGCCTGGCATCGCGTGCCTGGGCATCGCGTGCGCGGCGTCAGGTACACGGCGGTTCTATCTGGCGTCGGAAATTCCGAAGCAGGATGGCATTGATGGACTGAGCATCGCGCCCGGCCCCTGGCCGGAGGTTCCCGCTGTGCTGACGCGCAGCTCTCTTGTTCCCGACGACCTGGTGATTCCCACGCTCCAGGCTTTGTTGGAGCTTCCCGGCGCCGTGGACGCATGTGACTCGAACAGCGGGCGACCACGCCCGGAGGCGTCCGAATACTGCGTGGCCATCTACCGGACCCCTTCTGACTGGCGCGTTTCCTGGCCCGTGCGCAACACATTGAAGTCGAGCGACTCCTGCATGCCGCCCTTTGGAGGTGTCAACGACGCGGACCTCGGTAGGAACCTTCCGGTCTTTGGCTATGCGCACAATCATCCATGCGCCTCTGGCCTGAGCAATCAGGACCTGCGCACCTGGCCCATGGCCAAGTCGGAAGGTGCATGGGTGATGGTCGCCTATGGCACGACGCCGGATGGACGGCTCGCGCGTGACGAGCAGGGACAGGTGATTCCAGCCTGGGGGTGGCTTGCCACCGGGCATCGTGATGCGCCCCGGTTCTACAGGTGGAACCAGAAAGGCGATGTCTTCCGGTGGGATGTCGATAGGAAGCGTTGGGACTTCCAGGCACGCTGCGAGCCAAGTCCCCCCAGCATGCTCAGGCCTGAAGGCATTCCCCCCAACTGCTCAGCGGCGCTCAACCCTTAGAGGCCCATGAGCCATCCAGGTGCAACATGTTGAAGGCTCCGCACTCCATGTTGATTGCATCGTTGTTCCTGGAGACAGGACTCCTTGGGACGCCTCTGTGCAACAGGCGGCCGGATCCAAGTCCTGCGGCGGCGCAAGCGCAGGAGGCACTTCCAGACGCGGGAGCATCCGCGACCGGCTCTGAAGCAACGATCCCCTGGCCCAAGCAAGACCTGACGCCACTCGCCACGCTGGAAGGGCCCGCCATCCAGGCCGCGCATGCAGCCCTGGAAGAAGCGCTGAAGCAATTTCCGAAGGAGTCCACGGGCCAGTGCGCCTTTTCCGCCCAGGCCCTCGAAGTCGTCATCGGTCAGGAGGCGGGCTGGTACTTCGCTCGCGTCAACCGCCGCGTGGACAGGTGTCCCGGCTTCGGTCCAGGTGTCACGGGCCTCGAAACGGACTGGTTCGAGCTGTACGCAATCTCTCCAGATGGAGCCATCACGCGATACCCCTACCAGCCCTGATTCACACATTCAGGGCATGGAGGGGTACCGCGCCAGCACCTTTCCCTCGGGTGAGACGGCGTACAGTTCGAACACGTCGAATCCGAGCACGGTGCCGGGTGCCCATCCGCACTTGTCGGGCCGTGGGTTGATGCGGACGAAGTAGATCCCTCGCTCTTCACCCACGATGACCTCCATCCCCTTCGCCGAATAGGTGCAGCTCTTGGCGTACTCCTTGGGATAGCGGGAAAGGACCCGCTGCAACGCAGCGTGCGCGGCAATGACCGCGGGCCCGTCCAGAGTCGCCAGGGGCTGAAGGTCATCGGGCCACTGGATGCCTTCCACAACGGCAGTGCCAGTCCGCGAGCCCTCCACTCCTCCGTCCTGAAGGAGCGAGACGCAGAGCAGCACGTGATGCGGCTTCAGCACTGGAACCTCCACCGCGCCTCGTCAAGACGCGCTGTCCCGCCGAGCCTACCCCACAGCTTCAGTTCGCCTGGAGGGTGAACAGGGTCACCCGGTCGTCCGTGGTCAGCCCCACGCGGTACCGCCACGTCGCGGCGCCGAACCGCACCAGGTACGTGTAGATGCGGTCGTCGCCTCGCGTCTCACGCTTCGCCAGGACCAGCGGGCCCGCGGGCCCCAGCCCCTGCAACAGGGACTTGAAGTGTGGACCGGCCTCCTCGAAGTACCTGTCCGGCACGTAGGCGAACATGGACCGTTCCCAGGCGCCCTGGCGCGTCTTCTCCAGCAGCTCCGTGAGAAATGCAGTGACTTGCGGCTCCGTGTCCGGAATGGGCGCCAGGGGCGGCACCGCGAGCGCCGGATTCACGATGGCCGCGATGCCCTCCACGAACAGCATCGGGTTCGAGCGGTCCAGGTTCGCCAGCACCACGATGGACAGCTCGTCTCCCAGGAAGCGTGAGTAGGCCGTGCGGAACCCCTGCCACGCTCCCGTGTGCTGGTGCAGCGGCTGGCCGTTGCGCTCCAACACCTCCCACCCGAATCCGTACGGATGCGTGGCCCCGCTGTTCAGCTTCACCGGTGACACCACCTCCCGCCAGCTGTCCTGCGTCAGGAGGGCCCGCTTCGCCACCGCCTCCTCCCAGGCCAGCATGTCCTTCAGCGAGAAGTAGAGCGCGCCGTCCCCCGTCGTGTTCAACGACTGCGACACCCACTGCTGGTTCTTCACCACGCCACCCACCAGCTCGTAACCCGCCGCGCGGTTCGGGATGACGTCCGCCTCGCTGATGCCTCGCGCTGTCTTCATGCCCGCGGGCTTGAAGACCTGGCGCGCCAGGACCTCCTGATACGTCATGCCCGCGACGCGGTTCACCAGGATGCCCAGCAGCACGTAGCCAGAGTTGCTGTAGCTCCACCGCAGCCCCACCGGGAACTCCAGCGGCAGCTTGTAGATGAACTCCGCGAACTCCTGCTCCGTGTAGTCCTTGCGCTCGTCGAGCAGCCCCTCCAGGTCCTTGATGCCAGACGTGTGCGTCAGCAGGTGGCGCACCGTGATGGGCTTCCACGTCGCGGGCGCGTCCGGGAAGTACTTCGTCACGCTGTCGGACAGCGACACGCGCCCCGCCTCCACCTGGAGCATCAGCGCCGCCGCCGTGAACATCTTCCCCACGGAACCCGACTGGAAGAGCGTGTCCGTCCCCACTGGGACCTGATGCTCCAGGTTCGCGAAGCCGTATCCCTTCGCCAGCACCACCTTGCCGTGGCTCACCACCCCCACCGCGAGCCCCAGCACGCCCAGCCGCTTCTGCTCCGCGCGCACGAACGCGTCGATGCGCTCGCGGAGCGAGTCACGGGCCTGAGCGGGACGGGCCACCAGCAGGCCCATCAGGAAGACGACAGCCAACGCGAGCGGCTTCTGGCGCATGGGGATCTCCAGCATCCCTTGGGGAGCCCCCATCCGCGCAATCGATGCATGCCCCGCGATATGAACAGCTCGCCATGAGCCGCGCGCCATCCATGGGCCCTCCCCCACCTCCGCTCCGCTTCCGCCGGCGACTGCTGGCGGTGATGCTGCTCGCGGGCCTCATCCCCCTGGCGTTGCTGGGCGCCCTCGCACAGGGCGTACTGGAGCGCGTGCTCTCCATCTCCATCGCGCCCGTGGAGGCCGTGCTCGACAACGTCTCCGATGAGCTGGGCCGCCGCGGGCTGCCGCCAGATGCGCTCGACGAGGCCCGGTTGAACCTGGCGCAGGCGGAGCTGGCGCGGCGGGCCCTGGTTCGCCGCGTGCCCATCTTCATCGCCGGGGTGGGCGTCATCGCCGCAGTCGTGCTGGCCGTATCCGCCGTGCTCCTGGGCCGCGTCCTCACGCGCCCCATGGCCACGCTCCTGGAAGGCATGCGGGCCTACTCCCGAGGCGACCTGTCCGTCCGCCTCCCCGTCCCCGAGCCCGCTCGCGACGAGCTCCAGTTCCTCCTGGGCCAGTTCAACCGCATGGGCCAGGAGCTGCTGGACCAGCGCGAGCACCTCAAGGCCGCCCAGCAGATCGCCGCGTGGCAGGACGTGGCGCGGGCGCTCGCCCACGAGCTGAAGAACCCCCTGACCGCAATGAGGCTGTCGCTCGCGCGTCTGTCTCCGCAGGATGCCGGCACCCTGCCAGACCCGACGCGCCTCGCCGAGGCGGTGGCGCTCCTCCAGGAGGAGGTGGACCTGCTCATGCGCATGACCCAGAGCTTCTCCACCTTCGCGCGCCTGCCGGCCCCCCGCTTCCAGGACGTCTCGCTGCGTCCGCTGCTCGCGGAGGTGTGCGCGCTGTACGAGGGCACTTCGCCAGTCCCCGTGGTGCTGGACCCTGGCGAGGAGGTGTCGCTGCGCGCGGACCCGGACGGACTGCGCCGCCTCTTCGGCAACCTGGTGAAGAACGCCACTGAAGCCTCTCCACCGGACGCCCCACCCGTCCACGTCGCGTTACACGAAGCAGCGGACGGCCGCGTGTACGTCACCGTGAGCGATGGAGGCAGCGGCGTCCCGAGCGTGCTGGAGGGCCCTGTCCTCACCCGAGGCCTGTTCAGCACCAAGCCCGGCGGCAGCGGGCTGGGCCTGCCCATCGCGCAGAAGATCGCCCACGAGCACGGCGGCACCTTGAGGTTGGAACCCGGCGCCCAGGGAGGCACCCGGGCCCAGGTGGTGCTGCCCTCCGACGCTTCCCAGGTGACCGCATGAAGACCGGAGCCCGCATCCTCATCGTCGACGACGACCCCGGCGTCCTCAGGGCCGTGCGTGGATTGCTCCAGGACGGAGGCTTCACCCCCGTGGAGGCCCGCTCCACGGCGGAGGCCGCGCGTCTGCTCGAAGCGCCGGACGCGCCACCCGCGCTGATGCTGCTGGACCTGCGCATGCCGGGCGAGACAGGGCTGGAGCTGCTGGCGCGTCTGCCCAAGCCACTGCCCGTCCCCGTGGTGGTCCTGTCCGGCGAGGCCTCCCCTTCCGAAGCGGTGCAGGCCCTGAAGCTGGGGGCCACGGACTTCGTGGAGAAGCCTCCGTCCCCCGAGCGGCTCCTCACGGCGCTGCACAACGCGCTGGCCCTGGGCGCGCTGCGCGAGGAGCGCGAACGCCTGCTGGACGCGCTGGCCCAGCCGGGGAACCTGGTGGGCGAGAGCCCCGCCATGGAGTCCCTGCGTCAGCTCATCGCGCGCGTGGGCCCCAGCGACACGGCGGTGCTGATCACCGGCGAGACAGGCACCGGCAAGGAGCGCGTGGCGCAGGCGCTGCACAAGGCCTCCGGGCGCAAGGGCCGGCTGGTGGCGGTCAACTGCGCGGCCATCCCCTCCACGCTGCTGGAGAGCGAACTCTTCGGCCACGAGCGGGGCGCCTTCTCCGGCGCGGTGGCGCGGCGCGCGGGCCGCTTCGAACAGGCCCAGGGCGGCACGCTGTTCCTGGACGAGCTGGGAGACATGCCGCTGGAGCTCCAGGCCAAGCTGCTGCGAGTCCTGGAGACGCGTCAGGTGGAGCGGCTGGGCGGCACGCTGCCGGTGCCGGTGGACGTGCGCATCCTCGCGGCCACGCACCAGGACCTGGGCCGCGCGGTGAAGGAAGGCCGCTTCCGGCAGGACCTCTTCTTCCGGCTCAACGTGCTGCCGCTGCACCTGCCGCCGCTGCGTGAGCGCCCCGAGGACCTGCTGCCCCTCGCGCGCGTCTTCGCCGCGGAGCTCGCGGGTCCCAAGACGCCGCTCATGCTCGCGCCGGGAGCGGAGGCCGCACTGCGCGCCTACCCGTGGCCCGGCAACGTGCGCGAGCTGCGCAACGTCATCGAACGGCTGAACCTGCTCCGGGGCGACGGTCCGCTGGAGCTGGGACCGGACGCGGTGGCGGCTCCAACAGGCGCCGCGCCCACGCCGCGCAGGACGCTGGGAGACAAGAGCTACCGCGAGCACGTGGAGGACTTCGAGCGGGACCTCATCCGCGCCGCGCTCCGCGAGGGCGAAAGCATCGCCGGGGCCGCCCGCATCCTCCAGGTGGACCGCGGCAACCTCTACCGGCGCATCAAGGCCCTGGGCCTGCCCGTCACCTCGTGAGCCGCGCGATGTCACGGCCACAACCGCCCGACACATCCGGATGTGTCCATGACATCCGCCCGTCTGCTCGCCCTCCGTCGTTCCGGGCACTTGCCGCGAGGCCCCGCCTGGAACGGCGCATGCTCCTGCCGCCTTCCATGAACCGTCTCGCACTGGCGCTCTGCTTCATCTCGCTCACGGCCCTGGGCCAACCCGCACCGGATGCCGGTACCTCCGACACGTCCGTGGCCCTCTCCCCGTCCACCGCACCCCCGGAAGCGGAAGCCGCCTCGGAGGACTCCAGGGAAGCGACGTGCCCGGAGGGCTTCAACGAGGACGACAGCGACCTCTCGGACTCCACGGTGCTCGGGGCCATGCAGGTCGAGGTCGACGGCCGGGGACTCACCCCCACGGGCCTGGAGTTTCGCGGGCTCCAGCGGCTCACGGATCCGCAGGTCCGCAAGCTCGTAGGGGTGCCTCCCGCGGAGGCCTCGCGTCCCCTGACGGCCACGCAGGTGCAGTCCCTGCTGCATCGCCTGGCACGCACCGGCCTCTTCGCTCGCGTGGAGCCCCGCGTTCGCGTCAGTGACCAGGGGCCGGCCCTGCTCGAGGTGACGTTGCAGGAGAACCCCACGCTCACGTCGGTGGAGTTCGAAGGCCTCCAGGACCTCCGGCCCGACGAACTGTGGGGAGCGCTGTTCGAGCTGTCCTCCCTCGCCTCCGACGAGGACGAGGAGGAGGAGGAGGACGAGGTCACCACGCTGCGCGTCCACAAGCGCCACGGGAGCCTGCGGGTCGTCAGCCCCTGCCCCGCGCCGCGTCCGCCGCGCCCGTGGCTGGCGCGAAGGGAAGCCGGAGCGTTCCGCCCCGGCATCATGCTGGGAGGCGTGGACGCCGCGCTCGGCCGGGTCCTCCAAACCCTCCGCGAGGACGACGGCTACCTGCTCGCGACGGTGTCCGCCACGCTGTCCCCCGAAGGCCGGCTGGTCGTGACGGTGGACGAAGGCCGGCTGGAGTCCGTGGAGGTGCGGGGCGTGGACGACGCGATGGCCACGCGCGTGCGTAAAGCCCTGAGCCTGGAGCCCGGTGATGTCTTCCTCCGGAGTGATGCGCGCCGTGCCATGGAGCGCATGGAGTCGCGGCTGCCCTTCCTGCGAGCGGTGGACAGCGAGGACCTCCAGGACGAACGCGCGAGCGTGCGCATCGTCGAAGAGCGCGAGGCCGAAGGCACGCGGTACTACGTCACGAGGGAGGAGCCCCGCCGCAAGTCGCGGCGCCACGAGCGCGTGGAGTTCGAGCTGGGCTGGGATCCGCTGTTCGACGGAGACGGCGACACCGGGAGCGACGGCCTCACGCTGGAGGGCAAGCGGCTGATCGTGCACGTGCGCCCGCGTCCTCCGGACCTGGATGTGGACCTGCTGCCCGTGCACACGCAGGTGACGGGCTTCGCTCCGGGGCTCAAGGCGAGCCTGCGCTTCTTCGACTCGCGGGACCGCGTGCACACGACACTGGAGGGAGGCTTCTTCATCCCCCTGCGGCTGGGCGGTCAGCGCATCCCGGGCGATCCGGAAGGCACCAGCAGTCAGCGCCACGTCAACCTGCTGGGCGGCGCCAAGGTGCAGCTGCCCGCGCTGGGCATCGAGGAGCTCGGCGCGCAGGTGCATGACTTCATCGACACGCTGGACCGCTGGCGGCTGGGGGACTTCGACTCGTACTTCTACTCGTTCCTCATCAACCGGCCGGACCGGGACTACTTCCGCCGTCAGGGCTTCACGGCCTTCGCCACCTGGCGCTGGGCGGAGTCGTGGCTCGCGGGCGTGGAGGTGCGCGGTGACACGGCGAGCTCGCTCCAGTCCTTCACGCCGCCGCTCAGCCTCTTCCGGAACGACGACCCGCCGTTCCCGAACGCGCCGGTGAACGAGGGGCGCTTCCGTTCAGCGGTGGTGCGGCTGGAGTACAGCGCTGCCGCGGAGCGAGGCACGCGCGTGGGCTCCCTCTTCCGCACGCCGGAGACGTCCCTCTTCGAGCGTCACGAGAGCTGGAAGCGCGAGCCCACGCTGCGCGGCTTCGTGACGTTGGAGGTGGGCGAAGGCCCGGGGGCGGACGGCGCGGATGCACGCTTCTGGAAGCTGGTGGGCGACGTCGCCATGGACCTGCCCATGAAGTGGCACACGGGCCTGAGCCTGCGCCTGCGGGCCGCGACGGGCCACGACCTGCCGCTCCAGAAGCAGGAGGCGCTGGGAGGCTGGACCGCGCTGCGAGGCTTCGGCTTCAAGGAGTTCCGAGGAGGCGACAGCTCGGTGCTCGCGAGCGCCGAGTACCGCTGGCACGGCCTGGGCGTCTTCGCGGACCTGGGCTCGGTGCATGCCGCAGGCGCGTGGTCGGACGCGCAGCTGGGCCTGGGCGGCAGCCTCCACTTCGGTGACTCCGTGCGCTTCGAAGCCGCCTGGCGCATCGACGAAAAAGCCCGGCTCGAGCCCGAGGCGCGCCTGCTGTTCAACCGGACCTTCTGAGCCATGGGATGGCACGCCACAGAGAGCAGGCATGGCGCGGCGCTCGTCGTCGCGGCGGGCCTGCTCGCGTCCGAGGCACACGCGGAAGAGGCGTCCGCCGCCTGCACCGCGACGCTCTCCGGCAAGCGCGTGATGGTCCGGCCGGAGGCACGCGCCTTCATCTCCCCGGAGCTGGACCGGCTGGTGCGGCTGGGGCTCGCGGGAAAGCTGGAGGTGGAACTGACGCTCTGGCGGCGCCGTTCCTTCTGGTTCGACGCGCACCTGGACAGCGCGCGAGTGACCCAGGTGCTCGCGTTCACCCGCGACGGCTACCGGCTGGACGGACGCGAGCTGACGGGAGGCGTGGGCACGCTGGAGCTGGAGCGCGTGGCCTGGACGCTGGACGCGAAGCCCGGAGCGGACGAGCACTTCGTCGTGCAGGTGGAGGTGCGGCTCCAGGTCGTGACAGCCGCGAGCCTGGGCCGCATGGCGCGCTGGCTCACCCAGGGTGAGGCCACGTCCTCCGGAACACCCGTCCTGGGGAGCCTGCTGCGCTCCGTGGCGGAAGACCTCGCGAGACAGGCCACCGGTCGCTGCGACGTGAGCCGCCAGCCCTGAATCAGAACGCCGCCATTTTCGGTGCAGCGTTCTTGCAGTACCGTCATCCGCGGAGTCGTGCGCTCACGGAGCCAAGAGCAGCGTCCGTTTCAAATGCTCAGTGCGGACGACGACCTCTTGCCATGACCTCGCGCACGAAGACCCGGCGCCTCCCGCGCACGAACCCCAAGCCCACGAAGAAGGCTCCGGGGAAAACACCTGTCTCTCTCATCTCTACCCCCCCGGGTTACGCGGAATGGCTCGCCGACGTGAAGGCGCGCATCCACGCAGCACAGCAACGTGCGACCCTCGCGGTGAACCGCGAGCTTCTCGCGCTCTACTGGCGGATTGGTCGCGACATCCTCGTGCGACAGCGGCGAGCGGGTTGGGGTACAGGTATCGTGGAGCGCGTCTCCGCGGATTTGCACTCCGCCTTTCCCGAGATGAAGGGATTCTCCCGCGCGAACCTGATGTACATGCGGGCCTTCGCGAAGGCTTGGCCGGACGAGGCCTCAATTGTCCAACAGCCTGTTGGACAATTGCCCTGGAGCCACAACCTCGTACTGCTCACCAAGCTCAAGACGACGCAGGCACGCCTTGCATACGCGGCGCGTGCCATCGAGCACGGCTGGTCACGCACGGTCCTCTCACTTCACATCGAACAACGCACGCTGGATCGCGAGGGCAAGGCCGTCACCAACTTCGCGGAGCGGCTGCCCAAACCAAGATCGGACCTGGCACGCGAGAGCCTGAAGGATCCGTACCGCTTCGACTTCCTCACGCTCGGCGCCGATGCGAATGAGCGCGAACTTGAGGATGCCCTCGTCACGCATATCTCGCGGTTCCTGATCGAGCTCGGCGCTGGCTTCGCGTACGTTGGCCGCCAGGTCCATCTTGAGATCGATGGCCGGGACTTCTACCTCGACCTGCTCTTCTATCACCTGCGACTCCGCTGCTACGTCGTCGTCGAACTCAAGGCAGGTGAGTTCGAGCCCGAGCACGCTGGCAAGCTCAACTTCTACTTGAGCGCCGTCGACGCGAAGATGCGCGGCGAGCACGATGGACCCAGCATCGGAATCCTCCTCTGCAAGACCAAGAGCCGCGTCATCGCCGAGTACGCCTTGCGCGACACGAACAAGCCGATGGGAGTGGCCGAGTACCAGCTCGTACAAGCATTGCCTGTACGCCTCGAAAGCAGCCTCCCGAGTATCGAACAACTCGAATCCGAATTTGGGGAGTCACCCGAACCCGAGATTCGCCCCGAGTTGCATGATGAATCCCCAAGCGGTCGCCTTGCCAAGACCATCGCCGGGACACCGCGCCCCAAGGAGGCTCCGCGAGGAAAGCAGCCACGCCAATTGACGAGGAGAAAGTCATGAGCCCACGGGCTGTGCCAGCGGCATGGAGGCCTGAGGCTCCATATCAGCCCCGCCGTGCCACCAGCGCCACCAGCGCGATGCGCTCCACGCCCGCGTACGGCGCCTTCTCCAGCTCCTCGCCGAACACGTCCGGATCCAGCTCCTCGTAGCGCACTTCCGTCAGCGGCGCGGCCCGCCACACCGGCTCCAGCGCCGTGCGCAGCAGGTCCTCACCGTCCACCACCGGCGCCCCTGTGTAGAGCACCAGCGTGCCGCCCGGCTCCAGGCGCTCCACGCCTTCACGCACGATGCGCACCGACAGCTCCGTGCCATGCGTGCCGCCGCCATCCCGGTACGTGCGCTTGTCCGTGTCCGCCAGGTACGGCGGATTCGCCATGATCAGGTCGAACCGGCCAGACACGCCCCGCAGCAGGTCCGAGTGCACCGCCTGGACGCCATGCGCGCCGTTCAGCCTCGCGTTCACCCGCGAGTACTCCAGCGCCAACGGGTTCAGGTCCGCGAGCACCACCGCCGCGCTCCGCCCCGCCACCGACAGGCCTCCGGCTCCCGAGCCGCACCCCAGGTCCACCACGCGCCGGAAGCTGCCCGGCACCCGCTGGAGCAACGCGCAGAACCGGTAGGTGTCCGGCCCGAAGAACACCGCGTCCTGCTCCGACGTGGGCCACGCGGAGTGGACATACAGCCCCGCCCCCAGGCTGGAGAACCGCACCCGGCTCCGGTGCGTCCCGTCCTTGCAGTCGACCAGCGCGCCCGCCTCCTCCAGCAGCGCCACCATCCGAGGCTCCAGCACGCCCGGCCCGAAGGGACGGCTCCACCCGAACACGTCCCGGACCGACTGGGCCTGCTTCGCCCCCGGCCGCGCATTCACCCGCCGGTGCGTCTCCGGGGTCACCGTCGTGAAGGCATACCCCCTGGCGCGCAGGACCTCTCCCAGCGCCACCAGCGCGGCCTCCCTCACCTCCATGCCCCCGGCCCCATTGCCACCATCCACGTCGCGCCCTTTCGAAGGGTGTCCCCCTCAACGTGGGACCGGCCCTCCAGGGCGACAAGGCACCTTTACGCCAGGGCCGCCCGCCAGCACGGGCGCCATCACGAGCCCTGGGGGCTCAGCGGCCAGCAGGCGGGGGAGCGTCCAGCAGGCCGTGGAGGCCCGGCACGTCCACCACGAACTGCAGGAAGTTGCGCAGGATGCGCCCCGTGGCGCCCCAGATGACGTGCTCGCCGTGCGTGTAGAAGTGCACGTCGTGCTCCATCCCCTCCCACATGTGCCGCTCCACGCGGAGGATGGAGGGGTCCAGCAGGCGCGCCAGCGGCACCTCCAGCACCAGGTCCACCTCCACCGGATTGGGCACGTACTTCCCGTCCCCGGGGATGACGCCCACGTAGGGACGGATGCGGTACGCGGACGTGGTGGGCGTCTCGTCCAGCAGGCCCAGCACGCGCACGTGGGCGCGCGGGATGCCCAGCTCCTCGTCCGTCTCGCGCAGCGCCGTCTCCAGCGGGGTGACGTCCCGCGCCTCCTGGCCGCCGCCCGGGAACGCGTACTGCCCCGCGTGCGTGCGCAGGGTGGCGGGCCGCCGCGTGAAGACCATGTGCGGCACGCCGTCCCGCTCGAAGAGCGGCACCAGCACCGCGGCCTCTCGCAGCGCCCGGCCCTTCCACTCGAACGTCCGCGCCGGCCTCGCCGTCAGCCGCGTCTCCAGCGCATCGAACAGGGCCTGCACGCGCACGACCTCCCCCTTCCTCAGTCCGTGATCTGCTTCTCCACCGGCGGCTTCGTCGGCGCCTCCGGCGTCGCCAGGTTCTCCACGCCAGACATCGGCTTGAGGATGTTCGCCTGCAACAGCCCCAGCAGCAGCACGCCCAGCGCGATGCGGTACACCACGAACACCAAGGTGGTGCGCCGCTTCAGGAAGCTCAACAGCCACGCGATGGCCGCCATGCCCGACAGGAAGGCCACCAGCGTCCCCACCACCAGGGCCACCGTCGACGGGCGCTGCGTGGCCTCCAGCAGGTGCTTCAACTCGAAGATGCCCGCCAGCGTCGTCGCCGGAATGGACAAGAGGAACGAGTAGCGCGCCGCGTCCTCGCGCTTGAGCCCCAGCGACAGGCCGCCCGTGAGCGTCGTGCCGGACCGGGAGGAGCCCGGCACCAGCGCCAGCGCCTGCCACAGGCCGATGAGGATGCCGTCCTTCCACGTCATGTCCGCCACGGTGCGCTGGTGCGACGCGCGCTTCTCCACGACGAACAGCACCACCGCCAGCACGATGAGGCTGCCCGCGATGACGTAGAGCGAACGGAACTGCGTCTCGATGAGCTTCTTGAACGCCAGCCCGCAGATGCCGATGGGCAGCGTGCCCACGCCCACGAACCACGCGAGCCGCGCCTCCAGCGTGCCGAACGGGTCCCGCTTCACCAGCCCCACGACGAACGCCTTCACCAGCGCGACGATGTCCTTGCGGAAGTAGATGAGCACCGCGGCCACCGTGCCCAGCTGGATGATGGCCGAGTACGCCGCACCCGGATCCGGCCAGCCGAACAGCTCCGGCGCGATGCGCAGGTGCGCGGTGGAGCTGATGGGCAGGAACTCCGTGAGACCCTGGACCAGACCCAGGACGATGGCTTCGAGCAGGCTCATAGGGGATGTGGCCGCCAGGGATATGCCCTGCCCCCCTGCCCCGCAAGCGCGAAGGTTCCCCACACCCGGGCCCAGGTCCGCCACCCGACCGTCCGGTCCGGGGAGCCGGGAGGGCAACCCGGGTAGGCTGGACCCCGCCATGCCCCCCGTCCCCCTGTGTCCCTGCTCCTCCGGCCAGCGCTACAAGCAGTGCTGCGCCCCCTTCCACAAAGGCGAGGCGGAGGCCCCTGACGCGGAGCGCCTCATGCGCAGCCGCTACAGCGCCTTCGCCCTGCGCGAGGCCGCCTACCTCTGGAAGACGCTCCACCCTGAACATCCGATGAGGGCCCGTCCAGAAGCGGACGTCGTGCGCGAGCTGCGAGCCTTCGCCCAGGCCCACCAGTACCCGGGGCTGGCGGTGTTGGGCCACCAGCCTCCGGACGCGACGGGGCTTTCCCGCGTCCTCTTCTTCGCCAGGGTGTTCGAGAAGGGGAAGGACCAGTCCTTCGTGGAGCGCTCGGACTTCCGCCACGACGGCACCGGCTGGCGCTACCTGGACGGCGTCCTCAAGCTGCCGCGCGAGCTGAAGGTCCCGCCGGAATCCCTCACGCTCGAAACCTTCCCCACGGACTGAAGGCACGGCCGCGAAAATCCCCCGTCAGGAAATTCGCGGCCTCTGCGTCCCTGGAGGTGCTGCCCGGCCGGAGAGGCCCTACACGCTCTGGTAAGGCTCCACCACAATGGGGCTCGCGGTTCGAATCCGCCTTGGCATGATCGCCAGCCATCCGGCTTCTCCACTCGGGCAGCACCCTTTTCTCCTCACGTCACCCCCGGGACCGCGCGTCCCTGTCGAGTGACGAGAGGTCCCGGTCATCGCCGTCGCCGCCCGGTGCGCCATCCGCGCCCAGTGACACGATGGCCGGCACGCCCCTGTCCAGCGTGTACACGTAGTCATTGCCCCACGGGTCGCGCGGCAGCTCCGGGAGGATGCGCTCCTCCACCAGCACGCGCAGCCCGGAGGTGGTGTCCGGCAGCCGGCCCTTCTTCATCGCGTACAGCTGGAGGCCCTGCCCCAGCGAACCGAAGTCCAGGCCCACGCGCTGCTGCTTCGCCTGGCCGAACTGGCTCATCACCGACACGCCCACCGCCGCCGCGATGAGGCCCAGGATGGTGATGACGACCATGATTTCAATCAGCGTCATGCCGCGCTGACGTCGCTTCTTCGTGTCCATGTCTGTCTTTCCGGCACGCCGACCGGCATGGGCCGCTGTCAGCGTGTCCCTCACGGAAGGCCCCTCTGCCTTCCGGGATGACTGCCATTGCAACCCATGGGCCCACCTCACTCCGCCAGGAGGACACGAGAGGACAGGTCCGCGTCCGGGCCTTCACCGTCCGGGATGCCGTCACGTCCATGGGACAAGATGACCGGCGTGCCCGCCTCCACGCGGTACACATAGTCATGGCCCCAGGGATCCACGGGGAGCCGCTCCAGGAGGTGTTCCTCCTCGAGGACGGAGAGCCCCGCCGAGGGCGCCAGCGCGTGTCCGGTGCGCTCCTCGTACCGTGACAGCGCCAGCAGGAGGTGCCGCATGTCCTGGGCCGTCATCCGCCGCCGCTCCCCTCGCTCCAGGTTCAGCACGTACAGCGCCATCGCGGCGTAGCCCAGGAGGACCAGCACCACGAAGGTCACCCACACGCCATGGGCCCTGAGCCAGGGACGGAGGCCACTTCGGAAGGTCATGTCTGTCTTTCTGGCGCGAACGTCCTGCGCGACGCGCCACCGTGTCGTGTCACCGCGCGCACCCAAGAGGCACACGGCCTCAAGACACGCCCCTCCGTGCAATCGCCGCACCCACTTCAATCGACGTCAGGTGGATGTCCGCGCCCTTCAGCGCGTTGTGCATCTTCTTCGTGATGTTGAAGAAGTCCGGCTGCCACCCGCTCAGGCCACCTCCGGCGCGTGCGACACCACCCAGAGCGGTGTGTCCCCACACTGCACCAGCAGCTCGTCCCCCTGCCGGGCCAGCAGCGTGCCCGGCTGCGCGTGAGGGTCCTCGCCCCGCCACGCCCGCGTGCGCTGCACCCGGACCCAGCGGCCCTGGAGCAGGGCCCGCGCATCACCCCGTCCCTCACGCCACCCGGCGAAGCGGCACGCGCGCACCTTCAAGTGCACGGAGCGCGCGCTGTCGCGCCAGTCGATGTCCCGGTACGCCGGCTCGAAGAAGGGCGCCAGGGTCGCGTCCGCGTCCGCCTGCCGCTCGCCCACGTCCCCGCGCGCCACGCGCTCCACCACCCCGGGCAGCAGCCGGCACGACGCGAGCATCAGGAGCTCGAAGATCATCTCCTCCGTGTCCTCGTCCTTCACCGCGAACGTCCCCTGCGCGAGCACGGGCCCGGTGTCGAAGCTCGCGTCCATGCGGTGGAAGGTGAGCCCCAAGTCGCGGGCGTCCTCGCGCAGCGCCCACCCCAACGGACAAGGCCCCCGGTATCGCGGCAGCAGGGACGGGTGCACGTTCACCGCCCCCAGCCGGGGCAGCGCCAGCGCCTCCGGCGGTAGCCGCCACGGGAAGAAGAAGCACAGGAGGAGGTCCGGCTTCAGGCCCGCCAGGAGGGGCGTCAGGTGCGCCCGCTCGCTCACCAGCAGCACGTCCACCGACGGTGGCGCGGCCTCGAAGAGCCGCCCCAACTCCGCCCAGCCCTCCATGTCCAGCGGGTACAGGCCCCGGATGCCCGCGGGCACCACCAGCGCCACCACGTCATGCCCCTGGGCCCTCAGCGCCAGCGTGAAGTCGTGCGCCACCGCGGGGGCCACGGTGAGCAGCACGATGCGCCAGCCAGACGCGGCACCCGGAGTCGGCATGGCCGTGTCCTAACAGTTCACCCGCCGTGCGCGCCCGGCGAACGCACGCGCCATGCCCGGAAATGAAGACGCGCTCGCCCCCGGGGAGGGGACGAGCGCGTGGGCTCAACCGGAGTGCTTCCGGTGCGTCAGACCGCCTTCAGGCGGGGCGTGCGCGTCTTGGGCGCGGGGGCGGCGACGGCCTCACGGAGCGCGTCCTTCTTGTCCGTGCGCTCCCAGGTGAACTCCTTCTCGGAGCGGCCGAAGTGACCGTACGCGGCGGTCTTCTGGTAGATGGGCCGCAGCAGGTCCAGGTGCTCCGTGATTTCGCGCGGGCGCAGGCCGAACGTCTGGCGCACGGCGCGGGCAATCTGCTCTTCCGGAACGGTGGACGTGCCGAAGGTCTCCACCATCACGCTGACAGGCTCCGCCACGCCGATGGCGTAGGACACCTGCACCTCGCAACGGCTGGCCAGGCCCGCCGCCACGACGTTCTTCGCGATGTAGCGGCCCATGTACGCGGCCGAGCGGTCCACCTTGGACGGGTCCTTGCCGCTGAACGCGCCGCCACCGTGACGGCCCATGCCGCCGTAGGTGTCGACGATGATCTTCCGGCCCGTGAGGCCCGAGTCGCCCATGGGGCCGCCGATGACGAAGCGGCCCGTGGGGTTGATGAAGAACTTGGTCTTGTTGTCGATGAGCTTCTTCGGCAGGACCTTCAGGATGACGTCCTCGCGGATGGCCTCCTGGATCTTCTTGTTGGAGACGTCATCCGAGTGCTGCGTGGACAGCACCACCGCGTCGATGCGCAGCGGCTTGCCGTCCTTGTACTCCACCGTGACCTGGCTCTTGCCGTCCGGGCGGATCCACGGGTGGTTCTTGCGGCGCACCTCCGCCAGGCGGCGGGTGAGCTGGTGCGCGTAGTGGATGGGCGCGGGCATCAGCTCCGGCGTCTCGTCGCACGCGAAGCCGAACATCATGCCCTGGTCGCCGGCGCCCTGGTCCTTCTTGTTGTCCACGCCGCGCGCGATGTCCTGGCTCTGGCCTTCGATGGCCACCATGACGCCGCAGGTGTGGCCGTCATAGCCCATGGAGCTGTCGGTGTAGCCGATGCGCGTGATGGTCGAGCGGACGATCTTCGGGATGTCCACGTAACAATTCGTCGTCACCTCGCCCGCGACGATGGCGAGGCCCGTCTTCACGAGCGTCTCCACGGCGACGCGCGCCTGCGGATCCTTGGCGATGATGGCATCGAGCACACCGTCGGAGATCTGGTCGGCGATCTTGTCCGGGTGGCCCTCGGTGACGGATTCAGACGTGAACAGGAAGTCGGTAGGCATGTCTTCTCGGGCTTCGCGCTAATTCGGTGACGCAGCGCAGGGGGCGGACACTAAACGTGCGGTCCCAGCAGAGTCAAACCTGTCGCCACGGGGGTTTATTCGGCGCGAAGTGCCCCTCGGCCAGGCGGACCCGACGCCGCGGGTGCGCCTGCACGCCGGATGAATTTCATGGTTCGCGCGGCGTTCTCCTGGGCTACAGGACCCGCGCCCTTCTTCTGGAGGTCACAGACCCATATGAACGCCATCGCCCGCCTTCGCACCCTTCCCTTCCTGGTTGCCCTCACGTTCGCCGTGCCCGCGCTCGCCGCGCCCAAGGCTTCCGAAGCCATCACCAAGCCGGTGAAGACCGTGGTGCAGTCCGTGCGCTACGAGAAGGACCTCAAGGCCCTGGAGAACCTGGGCAGCGACCAGCAGGGCCTCTTCCTGCTGGGCGACGAGTGGACCAAGGCCACGGACGCCCAGCGCAAGGAGTTCACCCAGCTCTTCCAGAGCCTGTTCGCGAGGATCGCCTTCCCCAAGGTGCGCGAGAACTTCAAGAACCTGGACTCCATCACCTACGACGAGCCGCAGGTGACGGGCGACAAGGCGCTCGTGGGCTCCACCATCTTCATCAACCACCCGCTGAAGAAGCAGGAGATGAAGCTCAAGTACGCCGTGGAGAAGGTGGGCAGCGGCTGGAAGGTCGTGGACGTGTCCGTGCTCGGCGACTCCATGCTCACCGGCATCCGCGATGATCAGGTCCGCCCCCTCTTCAAGGAAGGCGGCTGGGACGGGCTGCTCGGCGCCATGCGCGCGAAGAACAACGAGCTGGGTGCGGTGAAGCTGAAGTAATCCAGTCAGCCGCCGCCTGGGCAGCCAGGCAACCCGGCCCTCGCCAGCCCCCCGGGTTTCGGGAGGAGGCCCGGGCCGGGTAGGCTGAGGCGTTCCTCCTCCCCCGGAGCGCCTGGCGAATGACTGTTTCGACCCCCGCCCCGCGGCTGTTGCTCCGGGGTGCGCCGTCCGACCGTGAGATGGACGCGTTCTGCGTCCAGTACGCGCCCCGGGCCCCCGGCCACCCCGCGGTCCGGGACCTGCTCCGGCTCTTGTCGGAGGTCCCCGATGACGGCCTGGAGCCGCGCCTGGAGTGGGTGGAGCGGTGGATGCACTGGATGCGCGAGCGCATCCCCGCCCACGGCCTCACGGACGCGGACGACCCGTCGCTGTCCCCCGCGAACTCCCGGCTGTCCCTGCTGGTGCGCGTGCTGGAGGGCGAGAGCGCCCTGCGCGCGTCCGTCACCCGGCTGGTGGCGGGCGTGTGCGCGGGGAGCCGGGGCCTGAAGCTCTTCGCCCAGGTGGGCCTGAGCGCGGGCAACGGCTTCTTCTCCGAATTGACGGACCGCCTCGCGCGCGGCGTGCTGCCCGCGCCGCCGGAGCCGGGCAAGCTGTCGGAGCTGCTCCTGCGCCTGTTCCCGGTGCCGGAGGACGCGGAGTGGCTGGGCGCCCTGTCCCCCATGCTGCTGGCGCGGCTGACGGCGCTGGTGGGCGAGCCGCCCCCACCGGAGCCCACCCCGTCCGCGCGGGTGCGCGGGGACCTGATGGACGCGCTGCTGCTGCTGGGCGTGCAGGTGGCGGGGCTGGGGCTGGCGGAGGACGTGCGCGACCGCACGCCGGACATGTCCTTCCGCGCGTCGCCCTTCCTGCGGCTGCGGCTGGTGTGTGACGCGGTGCTGGCGCGCGACGGGGCGCAGGAGGCGCTGGCGGACCTGGTCCGCGGGGTGGAGGACTGCCGCGGCGTGGTGCGCACCGTCACCCGGCACCTGGAGGACTCTGGCGTCAGCGTGGACCTGGTGTACCGGCTGGAGCGCATCCAGCGCGGCCTGGACCGGATGGAGGCCGTCGCGCGGGTGCTGGGCGCGCCCCGCGGCGAGCCCCGCTGGCGCGAGGCGCTGGCGCTCCTGTCGGACCTGCTGGAGCACGCGCACGAGGACCGCTCCGTGCGTGCGCTGGTGCGCCGCAACGCGCGGCTGATGGCGCGAAAAATCATCGAGCGCACCGGCAACACGGGTGAGCACTACATCACCTCCACCACGGCCGAGTTCCACCACATGGTGCACTCGGCGGCGGGCGGCGGGCTCGTCGCCGCGGTCGCCGTCGCGCTGAAGTTCCTCCTCACCGGCCTGCCGCTGGCCCCCTTCTTCGCGGGCCTCTTCGTCGCGCTCAACTACGCGGGCGGCTTCGTGGTGATGCAGCTCTTGGGCTTCACGCTGGCCACCAAGCAGCCGTCCATGACGGCCTCCACGCTGGCGGCCGCGGTGGGCGAGGACGCGGGCCCGGACGAAGGCACCCGGCGAAGGGAGCGCCTGGCGGCGCTGGTGCCGCGCATCACCCGCTCGCAGCTCGCGGCCATCCTGGGCAACCTGGGCTGCGTCCTCCCCGTCGCGGTGGCGCTGGCGCTGGGCTTCCAGTTCCTCAAGGGCCACGCCTACCTGACCGCAGAGCAGGCGCAGCACGTGGTGGAGACGCTGCACCCCTGGAAGAGCGCGACGCTCCTCTACGCCACCCTGACCGGGGTGATGCTCTGGGCCTCCAGCGTCGCCGCGGGCTGGTTCGAGAACTTCATCGTCTACCGCCGCCTGCCGGAGGCGCTCGCCCACCACCGCGTGCTGCGCGCGCTCTTCGGAGCGACGGGCGCGCGCAAGGTGGCGGACGCGCTGATGCACCACGCGGCGGGCGTGGGCGGCGGCGTCACCCTGGGCGTGCTGCTGGCGGTGATGCCGGGCGTGGGCGGCTTCTTCGGCGTCCCCCTGGACGTGCGGCACGTCACCTTCTCCTTCGGCGCGCTGGCCTTCGCCGGGTGCGCGCTGGGCCCCTCCGCCGTGATGGAGCCGGGCTTCCTGGCGGCCGCCGCGGGGGTGCTCGTCGTGGGCGTCGTCAACTTCGGCGTGTCCTTCGCGCTGGCCCTGGGCGTGGCCCTGCGCGCCCGCGACGTCCCGGTGCGCGAGGGCGCGCGCTTGCTGGGCGCGGTGTTCCTGCGCTTCCTGCGAAGCCCGCTCCCCTTCCTCATCCCGCCCCGCGACGAGCCCGTGCCGGGTGGGACGCAGGCGCAGGTCGTCCCCCTGGGCGGGCCTCCAGGACACTGAAGTCGCGGTTTATTCCCTCGGGGGAAGAGGCCCTGTCTCGCGCGGAGGTGGGGCGGACAGGCACCCCGGGCTTTGCTTCCGGGCGGGAACGTTCGGCGGTAGGGTCCCGCGCCCATGAGCGGCAATCCTTCTTCCCATCCCCCGCCCCGCCTCGCGCTGGCCTATGCAGAGATGCTGGTCCGGCGTCCCGGCACCGTGATGATCGTGCTGCTGTTGCTGCTCGGCATCTCGGTGTGGGGCACGTCGAAGCTGACCATCAATTCGAACCAGCTGGACCTCATCTCCCAGGACCTGCAGGAGGTGAAGGACGTCAAGCGCGTCATCGACATGGTGGGCGGCAGCGGCTTCTTCATGCTCACCTTCCGCGGTGACGACGAGGCCACGCTCAAGAAGGTCGCGGACGACGTGGCCGCGATGGTGGGCAAGGACAAGCAGAACGCGCGCTCCATCACCTACAAGATTCCCGTCGAGTTCGTGCAGAACAACATGGTGCTGTTCGTGAAGACGGAGGACCTGGCCGAGGGCAAGCGCCGCATCATGGCGTTCCTCAAGGATCAGATCCGCCGCGCGAACCCCTTCTACATCGAAATCAAGAAGACGGAGCCGGTGAAGCTGGACCTGCAGGACCTGGTCGACAAGTACTCCAGCGTTGGCAACAAGAGCATCGCGGACGACTACTACATCTCCCAGGACCGCAAGCTGCTGCTGCTCCTCATCAAGCCGATGTGGGACACCAACCAGATTGGCAAGACGAAGGAGTACGTGGACAAGCTGCGCGTGGACCTGGAGCAGTACTCCAAGAGCAACGCCGCGGGCGTGCAGCTGGTGGAGGACTACTACAAGATGGGCGACAAGAAGACGGTCGCCTACGGCTTCACGGGTTCCTACAAGACGGCGGTGGACGACTCGTACGCCATCGAGGACTCGCTCCAGCCGGTCACCATCATCGCGCTCGTCGCCATCTTCGCCATCACCATCGCGTTCTTCCGCAAGTGGGCGCCCACGCTCATCGTGGTGAGCGGCACGGTGGCGGGCACGCTGTACACGCTGGGCTTCACCTACGCGACGCTGGGTGAGCTCAACATGATCACCTCCATCCTGGGCGGCATCCTGATGGGGTTCGGCATCGACTACGGCATCCACTTCATCTTCCGCACGCGCCTGGAGCTGGGCGCGGGCAAGCCCTACGACGTGGCCATCCGCGACGCGGTCATCAACGCGGGCCGCCCGGCGCTGGTGTCCGCGGTGGTGGTGGCGGGCTCCTTCTACGTGCTGATGGTGAGCGAGTTCAAAGGCTTCTCCCAGTTCGGCTTCCTGGCCGGCACGGGCACGCTGATGCTGGGCTTCACGCTGTTCTCCTGGTGCCCGGCGATGCTGGCGCTGGCCGGCCGGCGCAACCCGGAGCTGCCGCAGAAGCTCATTGGCGTGATGAAGCCGCCGCCCACGACCAACGCGTCCGGCAAGGAGCTGCGCATCCCGCGCCCCGGCCTGGTGCTGGCGGTGGGCTGCGTGATTGTCGCGGTGGTGTGCGGCGCGGCCATCCCGTGGAAGAGCGGCGAGCCCCCGGCGGACGCGGGCTTCTTCGCGCGGCTGCCGTACGGCGTGCGCTTCAACTACAACACCCGCGCGCTGATGCCGGCGAACCAGCCGTCCGTGGTGCTGCAGGATGAAATCAACGCGCGCTTCAAGATCGCCAGCGACCCGCTCGCCATCTACACCCGGGACCTGGCGGAGACGGAGGCCCTCTACAAGGAGCTGACGGCGGACCCCAAGAAGCGCCCCGCCATCTCCCAGGTGATGAGCCTCTTCACCTTCGTGCCGCCGGAGGGCATTGCCCAGGCGAACGCGAAGATATTGGAGGAGTGGCAGGAGGAGCTGAAGGAGATCGACGTGAAGGCGCTGCCGCCGGAGACGCAGGAGAAGGCGGCCCTGTTCTTCAAGATGCTGGAGGCCCGTCCCTTCGACGTGCACCAGGTGCCGGAGATCTACGCGTCGCAGTTCCGCCACCTGCCCACCACGAGCCCGGAGAACCACGGCTACCTCACGTTCATCTACCCGAGCGTGGACCTGTGGGATGGCAAGCAGATGCTCCAGTTCGCGGACCAGACCCGATCCATCAAGGGCATGGTGACGCCGGGCAAGTTCACGGAAGGCGGCCCCACGGGCGCGCCGGTGGAGAAGGAGTTCCGCGCCGCGGGCGCCACGCAGCTGTACGCGTCGCTCGCGCGCATGGTGCTCAAGGACGCGAAGCTCACGGTCATCCTCACCGCGCTGTGGATCCTCGTGATGCACTTCGCGGACTTCCGCAACGCGAAGCTGGCGCTGGCGTCCGTGATTCCGCTGACGGTGGGCCTGGCGATGATGATGGGCTTCATGGCGCTGTTCGACCTGCGCCTGAACTTCATGAACATCATCATCCTGCCCATCCTCCTGGGCTTCGGCGTGAGCCACGGCCTGTACCTGCTGCACCGCTTCCTGGAGGGCACGTCCCCGCTGGTGGCGCTGCGCAGCGTGGGCGCGGCGGTGGTGTCCTCCACGCTGACGGCGGTGGCGGGCTTCGCGGCGCTGCTGGTGGCCAGCCACAACGGCCTGCGCTCCATGGGCATCGTCGCCTGCATCGGCCTCATCACCACGCTGCTGGTGTCCTTCACGGTGCTGGCGGCGGTGATGCAGCTGATGCACGACAAGCGGCAGAAGGACGCGGGACGTTCGCCGGAGGGCGGTTCCGCCTCGGGCGGTGACACGTCCTCCACACGCGCCGCCTGACAGCGCGGAGGAAGCGCTTAATATCCGCGCCGGACCTTTCGGCCCCGCCTTCCCCTGAAGGGAAGCGCGGGGCCGTTCTTTTCTTCGGGAGCTTCAAGCCATGGGGACGTTCAAGCGGGTGGGCGCGGTGCTGGGTCTGATGGTGCTCACGGGTTGCGCGAGCACGGTGAAGAGCCAGCGGCTGCGTCCCGACTACGCGACGGTGGACCGGCTGCAGGTGAAGCGGCTGGCGGTGGTGACGCAGCCGTTCCCGCAGGGCCAGCAGTACATCGGGGACCTGTGGAGCCTCATCGCGCGGCAGTGGCTGAACCAGAACCGGGACTACATCGTGAAGGCCAACACGTCCCTGCCGGAGCGCCCCACGGACCCCACCTTCAAGGACCAGTGCGTGGAGGGCATCGAGGGCGTGCTCTGGCTGGACCCGGCGGTGAAGCGCGTGGGTGACGGCGCGGAGGTGGCGGTGCGCGCGCAGCTCATCCGCTGCCGCGACGGCGAGGAGGTCTGGGCCGCGGAGGCCGGCGGCAGCTGGGACTCCGAGGACAAGAAGTACGTGGAGCGCAAGCAGCAGTACGCGACGGAGCTGGGCCAGGAGGTGGAGCCCTACGTGGTGCCGTCCTACAAGCTGCTGGTGGCCACGCTGGACACGCTGCCCAGTCCCCAACTGAACGACGCGGACACGGAGGAGAAGATCGACCTGGGCGAGTAGCGTCACGCCCCGGTGGAACCTGACGTCCTCATCGGAAGGCTGTTGCTGGCCACGCTGCTGGGCGGCCTCCTCGGCGTGGAGCGAGAGGCGCGCAATCAGGCCGCGGGGCTGCGCACGCACACGCTGGTGGCGCTGGGGGCGTGCTGCTTCACGCTCTCCAGCGTGTACACGGAGGAGCTGCTCCGGATGGGGGCGAACCCCAGCGGCACGCAGACGGACATCAGCCGCATCGCCAGCCAGATTGTGGTGGGCATCGGCTTCCTGGGCGCGGGGGTCATCCTGCGCCACGGGGAGGCGGTGAGAGGGCTCACCACGGCGGCGAACCTCTGGCTGACGGCTTCCGTGGGCCTGGCCTGCGGGCTGGGCCTCTACGTGGCGGCTGGCGCCACCGTGGCCTTGGCCCTGCTGTCGCTGGTGGTCCTGCGCCCCGTCTCCCGGCTGCTGTCACCCGAGGCAGGACGGCACGGCGGATCCAGCCGGCATGACCAGCCGCCACAGGGCAAGAACAGCGAGGACGGGCCCCCCACCGGTGATGGGGAATCCCGTCCTGAGTGACGCGCGGGTTCCAAGGCGGCGTCAGACACCACCATTAGCGTCGTGGCATGGCGACACAGCCCGCAGCGCTACGAGCAGCAATTTCTGGATGGGTGCTCCTGGCCCTGTTGCTGGGATGCGCGGGAGGAGGATCTGCGCGGTTCTGGTTCGATACGGAGCGCCGCCTCGTTGTCGCCGGCCCCATGGTGGGTCCTTTCGACAGTCTGATGGCCCTGGCCCCTGAGCTCTGCAAGGTGGTGAGACAGCTGCCCGGCGCCACGGCGGGAAACACGCGTGAGGGGCAGGAGTACTGCGGGGTCATCTACCAACGGAATTTCGAGTCGTCGTTCTACGCCAGCCATCCGTCGACGCTCAGCCATCCGCTGCCCTTGCCGGGTGGGAGGAAATCCTGCAAGCCACCGGAGCGAGTCGAGGACCCGGACGCACGCACCATCAACATCTACGCGGACTACCACAGCCATCCCGCCATCACGGGGTT
Source organism: Corallococcus sp. CA049B (assembly GCF_003611685.1). Taxonomy (NCBI): domain Bacteria; kingdom Pseudomonadati; phylum Myxococcota; class Myxococcia; order Myxococcales; family Myxococcaceae; genus Corallococcus; species Corallococcus sp. CA049B. Next base: position 41,830 of record NZ_RAWC01000036.1, read on the forward strand.
CTCGCCGGAGGATCTCCAGGCGCGCACACAGCGCTATTACTTCCGGCTGATGTTCAACCCCGTGTGCGAAGTCCGGCTCTATGACTTCCAGGAGCGAACCGTCTTCCTGCTCGAGGCCGGTCAATTCGTGCCCGTGAAGCGAATCACGGACGATCTGCGCGGGCAGTAACCCTACAGTTCGCGGTGAAAGCCCTTCTGGAGCGAGGACACATGAAGCGTCTGGGCCTGGCACTGCTGCTCTTCACGGCGTCGGGGTGCATGCACCTTCACCGGCCAGCGCCCGTGGCCCCTCCCGAAGTGGCGCAGGGCATCCACTTCCCGGAGTGGCGCAAGGAGGACTCCACCACCGTGCAGGGGCCCCAGCTCAAGGCCCTTCAGATCGCGTTGGATGACTTCATGCCCCCGGGGCGAGGCGCGCCCGGTGGCGCGGACCCCATGACCCGGTGCCTGTTCCAGCTTCCCACCTATGACGCCTGGATCCAGCGTGGCGACAAGGTGACCTTCATCCACTTCACGCCGCTGGAACAGGAGCGCTGCGGCCTCAAGTCGGAGGTCATGGATGCAGGCGCCAGCTACGCCGTCAGCGACGAGGGGGTCATCCTCAAACGCGAATGAGCCGCGAGGAAGCACCTGCTTCCTCACGCCCCCCAGCGCCCACCCTCGTCCGGACGCCCGCTACTCCATGGGCACCAGCGCGCCCGTCAGATCGTGCGTGTAGGCCACCGGCCGGTGCGGCGCGTGCGAGGCGTCTTCCCTGTCGTGGCGCGCTTCATCGTCCAGGTCCAGCGCGCCCTCGGCCAGCACGGCGCCCGGGAGGCTGGCCAGGTCCCGGCGCAGGTAGACATCGTCCCCGTCCAGGTCGTCGACCTCGCAGAAGCGCACCGGGTATTCCCGCTCGAAGATGCGGCCCTTGCCGATGGTGAAGCCGCGCGGATCCACCGCGACGATGCCGCCGAGCGCTTCGCCGTCCCGGTCCCGCACCACCATGCCCCGCTGAATGTCCGTTGGCTTGAACACGCTGCTGCCTCCTGCATTCGTGTCCGGCGAACGTGCGCACTCCGCCTGGAAACGGCGACCCCCTCCCCTCGCATTCACGCGAAGGGAGCAGGGCCTACACGGACTCAGGTTCAGGGTCCCGCATCGGCGACAGCAGCGAGCCTTCCTGGCCGCCGAAGCGCCGGTCCATCTCCGTGCGCACGAAGCGCTCGATCTCCTCCGCGGTCGTCAGCTCCATGGCGCCCTGGAGCATCTCCACCGCCTCGCTCCGGCTCACCCGGCGCATCAGCCGCTTCACCACCGGAATCTGCCCGGACGTCATGGACAGCTCGTCGAAGCCCAGCGCCAGGAGCACCAGGGTGAAGAGCGGGTCGCCCGCCATCTCGCCGCACATGGAGACGGGGATGTTGGCGGACTTCGCCGCGTCCACGACGTTCTGGAGCATGCGCAGCACCGACAGGTGCAGCGGCCGGTAGAGGTACGCGACCTCGCGGTTCTGGCGGTCGATGGCCAGCGAGTACTGGATGAGGTCGTTCGTCCCGATGGAGAAGAAGTCCGCCTCCTGCGCCAGCCGGTCCGCGATGGTCGCCGCGCTGGGCGTCTCCACCATGATGCCCACCGGGAAGCGCTTGCCCACCGGCACTCCCGCTCTCCCCAGCGCCGTGCGGCACGCCTCCAGCTCGCTGCGCGCCTCCCGCAGCTCACTGACGCCGCAGATGAGCGGGAACATGAGGCGCAGGTTGCCGTGCACGCTCGCGCGCAAGAGGGCGCGCAGCTGGACGCGGAACAGCTCCCGGTTGGACAGGCAGTAGCGGATGGCCCTCAGGCCCATGGCCGGGTTGGGTTCCTTCTCGTGCTTCGTCTTGCCCGGCACCTTGTCGCCGCCCAGGTCCAGCGTGCGGATGGTGACGGGGCGCCCGCCCATGGCCTCCAGCACCTGCTTGTAGGCGCGGTAGTGCTCCTCTTCCGTGGGCGCCGTCTTGCGGTCCAGGAACATGAACTCCGTGCGGTACAGGCCAATGCCCTCCGCGCCGTGAGCCAGGAGCGAGGGGATCTCCTCCAAGAACTCCATGTTGCCGTTGAGCCGGATGCGGAAGCCGTCCGTGCTCACCGAGGGCTGATCCTTGGTGGTCAGCGCCAGCTGCTCGCTCTCCAGGTAGCGGCGCTGCTCCTCCCGGAACAGCGCGAGCTGGTCCTCCGTGGGGTTCACCAGCACCACGCCGCGCGTGCCGTCCATGGCCACCAGGTCGCCCGGCGAAATCTGCTCGCTCGCGCGCCCCGCGCCCACCACCGCGGGCGTCTCCCGCGCGCGGGCGACGATGGCGGTGTGGCTCGTCTGTCCGCCCAGGTCGGTGACGAAGCCCGCCACGCGTCCGCTGCGAGCCATCATCGCGGCGTCCGCGGGCGGCAGGTCATGCGCGACGACAATGGCCTCCGCGGGCACCTCCACGTCCTCGTCCACCACCTGGCCCATCAGGTTGCGGATGATGCGGTCGGCCACGTAGTCCACGTCCGAGCGGCGCTCGCGGAAGTACTCGTCCGGGATGTTGTCAAAGAGGTGCTTGATCTTCCGGGCCGTGCGGCGAACCGCCCACTCCGCGTTGATGCGGTCCTCCACGATGAGGCGGTTGACCTCGTCCACGAGCATGGGGTCGTGGAGCATCAGCCGGTGCGCTTCCAGGATGAGGGCGTGGTCGCTGCCCTCCGTGCGCGTAATCTGGTCCTTGAGCTCCGCGAGCTGTCGGTCGGACAGGTCGATGGCGGTCTTCATCCGCATCCGCTCGGGTTCCACCTCCGCGTCCGCCAGGCGCAGCTTGGGCGTGCGGATGCGCTTCCTGTCCAGGATGAAGGCATGGCCCACCGCCACGCCCGGGGAGGCGCCGATGCCCGTCAACCTGAGTGTAGGGGTGGCCTGGCTGCTCACGGTTCTCCTGACCTCTTGGGGAGTCTAACTCCCCTTTGGACGCTTACTGCGCTTCGCCAAACCGGTCCTCGATGAGCTTTTTCAATTCGGACAAGCAGGCCTCGGCGTCCTCGCCCTTGCAGGTGAGGGTCACCTGGGTGCCCTGGGCCGCCGCGAGCATCAGCACACCCATGATGGACTTGGCGTTGGCGCGCTGCCCGGAGGCCTTGATGAAGACCTCGCTCTTGAAGCGGTTGGCCACCTTGACCATCTGCGCCGCGGCCCGGGCGTGCAGCCCCAGCGCGTTGATGATCTCGAAGGTTCCCTCGGCTTCACTGGCCATCGTGCGACTCCCGCTTCACTCGACTGTTCGTACTCACAGAAAGGCACCCGCCGCGCAGGCCAATCCCGCCGCGACGTAGAGGACCACGTAGGTGGGGACCCGCCGGTTGACGAGCACGTACGCCAACACGCCCACCGCCAGGCACCCCACCGCCAGGAACGGCGCCCAGGTCCCGCCCGCCGTCGCCCCGAAGCTCACCGCCAGCCACGCGGCCAGGCCACCCGCGCTCGCCGCCGCCACGCCCCGAAGCCTCGCGCCCTTGGCGGGCAGGTTCACCCGCGCCACGGCCTCCACCAGCCGGTCTCCCAGATGAAGGCCCAGCCAGTACAGCCGGATGCGCAGGAGCAGGTGGACCAGGTTGTACAGCACCAGGAAGAGCGCCACCGCCCAGACGCCCAAGAGCGGCACCATGGCCGCGCACAGCCCGCCCACCGCGGGCTTGAGCGACAGCCAGAAGAACCCGTCCCCCAGCGCCGCGAGCGGCCCCATCAGCGCCGCCTTGAAGCCCACCACCCGGTCCGGCGTCTCCTCCCCCCGGGCAATCTTCTGCTCGTGGTTCACCACGCCGCCCACGATGGCCGCCGCCACGTACGGGTGCGTGTTGAAGAAGACCAGGTGCCGGCGCACCGCCGCCTCGCGCAGCGGGCCCGGCGGGTACAGCTTCGCCAGCGCCGGGTACACGGCGTACGCGAGCCCCAGGTTCTGCATGCCCTTGGGGTTCCACGACGCCTGGAGGAAGAGCGAGCGCAGGAACACGCGCAGCAGCGTGCCCCGCGACAGCCGCGCGGGCGGCGTGAAGGCCGGCGCGGCGGCGGGCTCGGAGGGCACGGGCGTGGGCGTGGGCGTCGTGCTCACGGCCGCTGCTCCTGCAGCTGCACCAGCACCACCGCCGTGGTGACGGCCGCCGCGGCCAGGCCCGCGTACAGGGGCGCGCGCTTCGCGTGGCTGGACTGCGCGGCGATGGCCGCCGCCACGGACGCCATGGCCGGGTACGCCCACGCCAGGCCCCGCACCATCCCGTGCGGCAGCGCCACCATCAGCGGCTCCAGGAAGTAGCCGGCCAGCGCGCACGCGCCGGTGATGGCGCCGTAGGACAGGAAGTGCGGCCACATGCCCCACAGGTTCTGCCGCATGGCCCGGTTGAGGTTGCCCGCCTCCGCGGACGCCAGCGCCACGCGCGCGAGCCGGGCGGAGTAGCCCTCCAAAAGCCGGTCCAGCCGGCGCCCCACCCGCCCCAGGCCAATGAAGAGCAGCACTGCCAGCGACCAGATGGCCGGCGTGGAGCCCGCGCCGGTGGCGGCGGTGAGGGTGGCGGCGGCGGCGGCGGTGCCGGTGGCCGCGAGCGTGTCGTTCTCCGGCAGGGAGGCGCCCAGGTTGGCGGTGCCCAGGTAGAACAGCTCCAGCAGCATGCCGACGGACAGGCCCCCGCCCACGTCGCCCAGCAGGGCGCCCATGAACGTGGCGGCCACCAGGGGCCGGGACAGCATGGCCTGGAGGAACGCCTTGCGCTCCACGGCCACCAGCCCCCCCCAGAGACACGCGAGCGCCACCTGGGTCCAGCCGACGTTCACCGGCTCACCCGGCCTTCGACCAGCGCTCGGTCAAGTCCGGCAGGTCCACGGACTTCTCCGCGGGCACGGCGCGCGCCTCCACGCGCACGCCCTGCGCGGACAGCTGCTGGAGGGCCTGCAGCTCCCCTTCCGCCAGGAAGACGGACGGCGACACCTGCCGCCTCCCGGTGCCGAAGTGCACGTTGCCCAGGTTCAGCTGGTCCATGGCCAGCCCGTTCTGGAAGGCGAAGGGCACGGAGGCGACATCCCTCAGGAGCACCAGCGTGCGCACGCCGTCCTTGGACAGGGTGGCGAAGTCCACCTGCGCCAGGGGGAGGATCAGCACCTCGATGGCGCTCTGCACGGCGAGCGCCATGGCGGCACGGATGAGGGGACTGGAGGCCGCCTCATCGTCCGCCACCACCACTCGGGACACCTTGAGGTGGGGGAGCCAGGCTTCGACGACCTGACCATGGATGAGGCGGTTGTCGACGCGGACCAGGGTGATCACGGCAGTCTCGAATCGCCGACCCGTGCGGGTCCGTCAAGTTCGCGGCTGCTGCTGGGCCTCGCGAAGCAGGGCGGATGCACAGGTGATGTTGCGCTGGCCGTACGACGCCAGCTGGTTGGCCATGTCCGACAGGGCCATCTGCTCCGAACGGAGCGAGTTGGCCTTCAGCAGCATGGGCAGATTGACGCCGGCCAGGACTTCCAGATTCATCCGCTGACACATCATCAGCGATTCCTTACAGGGGGTCCCTCCGAAGAGGTCGGCCATGATGATGACGCCGTCCCCTTCATCCACCGCCTTCACCGCCTGCTTCATCTTGGCGCGGAGGTCCTCGACAGGGGCCCCCGGCTCGATGTTGCAGGTCGCCACCGCGGGCAGCTTGCCCACGATCTGTTCAGCGGTAGAGACAAGCTCATCCGCGAGACGCCCGTGCGATGCGATGACGAGGCCGACCATTGATCACCCCTGAGCCACTTCCCGGGAGAATTTGCGTCCTACGCCCATCAACGACCGGACGCAACTCCGGCGAAGTATTCCGCCTGCACCTGGGAACCGCTGCCCCAACAACTTCGCTTCGAAGGTAAGGCGACTGCGCCCACCATGCCTGGAATTTCAGGTCCGGGGAAGGGACACGGTGTCGTCTGCCGGACGGGGAGCCGGGCGCGGTCTCCCCACGCTCTAGGAGATGCGCGGTGTGGCCCCGCGGTGCGTGCCCCGCGGGGCGAGCCCGGCGCCCCCGCTCGGTGGGTAGGAAGCCGACCGTGCCATCACAGCGGAGCGGCTGTATCACCTGGGAATCCCGGGAGGGCCCGCGAGGTCCACCGATACTCGGGGCATGCGGGATTCCTGGGACCTGTCGCATCGGGTGCGGTGTCTCAGTGGACGACCAGGCGAGCCCTCTGCTCGGCGGGCCGGATGCGCGCGGTGGCGCCAGCGCCGAAGGTGAGGAAATCCTCCTCCATGCCGTCGCTGAAGATGACGCCGCCCTGGGGCATGCGGGACTCGAGCACCAGCTCCGCCTGGGCGGTGACGAAGCCTCCGACGATGTCCGCGCCGGAGTGACGGCTGACGAAGGGCTCGCGCACGACGAAGGCGAGCCGCGCGTCCTCCCAGCCGAGCGTCCAGGGCTTCCCCGGCGTGCCGCCCGTACAGCGGGTGAGGCCCTGCGCGAGCGCGAACACGGACGACAGCCACCCGCTGGAGCCCGCGCCCGTGGACACGAGCACGCCGCTGGAGGACTGGGACTCCTCCTTGCCGCCGTAGCGGACCTGGTAGCGGGCGGACACATGCGTGCGCGCGCCGATGAACAGGTCGTTGAAGGCGAGCAGCCGCTGACCGTCCTGGAGCCGCGCCTCCGCCAGTTGCACCTGGCGCATCCTCGCGCGGCCCTCCAGGGTCCGCTGCACCGCGCTCCGGGCGTCTCGTGGGAGGAAGGGCAGGAGCACGCCGTCGAACCGCTCCGGGTCCGGGTTGACGCCCACGAGCGGCTGGCTGCCCACGTACTTGGCCACGTTGGCGACGAGCCCGTCCTGCCCCACCGCCACCACCACCTCCTTGCCGGTGAAGAGGAAGGTGGGCACGAGCGAGCGGTCCACCTGCTGCACCGGCAGGCCCACGTCCAGCTGCGAGCGCAGGCCGTCCACCGCGCGGCGGTAGGCCTCGTCCTCCGCCTCGAACCCGTGGAAGTCCTGGCCGTTGTGTTCCACGTAGAACTTCGCCTGCTTCTTCGTGTTGAAGCGGACCACCAGGTCCGCCAGCCGCGTCTTGCGCGTGACGAGGACGACCTTCTCGAACATGGCGTGTCTCCTTCCCGGGCCTTCAGCGGTCGAAGTGCTGGACGTCCGCGCGGCCGGGCTTGTTCGGCTTGGGGCCCGAGCGGGGTCCCGGGTTCTGCCCCGCGTCCGGGGGCAGCAGGGAGCGCAGCAGGTCCGGCGACACGTTGAGCTCGCCGATGCGCTCCGCGTTCTCGCCCATCTCGCGGAAGGCCAGGGCGATGTGGAGCGCGGGGTCGCCGCCGTTGGCGGACGTGGCCAGGAGCGTCCTCCAATCCACGTTCTTCACCGGCTCCAGCGTCTTCTCCAGGGTGTACGCGCGCGCGTCCGCGGACTGGCGCTCGTTCTGGACCCAGCGCTCCATGAGGGCGGCGCGCTGCTCCTCCACCGCGATGTCCGCGGCCATCTTCGCCTCGCGAATCTGACGCTGGCGCTCCTCCACCACCAGCTCCGTGGCCAGCTCGCTCTCCTTGATGCGGCGCTCCTGCTCCACGGCCGCGTTGCGGCGGGCGTAGATGGCTTCGTCCGCTTCCCGCTGGAGCCCTTCGCGCGCGGCGGCCTCCAGCGCGCGCGCCATCTCCGGCGTGGGCTGGATGGAGAGCACGGAGAAGGCCATCACGTGCACGCCCAGCGCCTTCACGGACTCCGCCTCCGCCAGCGCCGCCAACACCCGGGCCTCCAGCATGTCGGACTGCACCAGCACCTCGCGCAGGCTCAGGGACTGCACCACCGCGCGGGCGCGCACCTGCGCGGCCTGCACCAGCCGGTCCGACAGCTTCTCCGGGTCGTCGGAGCGGTGACGCCCCGCCGGGGTGATGGAGTAGTCCAAGAGCCCCGCCAGCCTCCGCGCGTCCTCCACCCGGTATGTCAGCTGTCCTTGAATCGTCACCGGCTGGAAGTCGCGGGTGACCTCATTGAAGGCGAACGGGACGTCCGCGCTGGACAGGGGCACCGCCACCAGCGTCGTCGCCGGCTTCCAATAGAGGAACGACAGGCCCGCGCCCTCACGGACCACCTCGCCGTCCCGGTACTGCATCACGTACGTGGTCGGCGTCGACTTCATGTACCCGATGAACATCCGCGCATCCCCCTCACCTGCTGCGTTTGGTTTGTGTGATTTAGACACCATCTTAGTGTCACCCATACACATTCGCAACAAGGAGTGCGGGAAAGCGGTGTAGGTGGCGTGGATGCCGGTGGACGGGGTGGGCCCGGGCGTCCTTGAATCGGGGGCATGACGCGCAAGCTCGGGGAGCAGTTGATCCTGGATGGAGTGCTGACGCCGGAGGTGCTGTCCCGAGCGCTCGCGCGGCAGAAGGAGACGGGGCTGAAGCTGGGCGAGAGCCTGGTGCGGCTGGGCGTGGACGAGACGCCGGTGTTGCGGCTGTTGGCGCAGGAGTTGAAGACGCGCTTCGTGTCCACGGAGAAGCTGGCGCAGGCGAAGGTGGACCCAGGCCTGTTGGAGCGGGTGCCGGTGCGGCTGGCGGAGGGCTTCGACTTCATGCCGCTGCGGCTGGTGCAGGACGCGCTGTACGTGGCCATCTCCGAGCCGCAGCGGCAGCGGGCGTTGGAGGAGATTTCGAAGACGGTGGGCGTGGCGCAGGTGCTGCCGTTCATCGCGGTGCGCAGGTCCATCCGCGCGGCCATCCGGAAGCACTACTACGCGGACGCGCACGCCTTCGAGCACCCGCCGGAGGACCTGGCGTGTCCGCACTGTGGCGCGTCGTGCAAGCCGGGGGACTTCCAGTGCGCGCGCTGTGAGCTGCTGCTCGTGAGGAGCGTGGAGGACCTGCCGCCTCGGGACAACGTGTCGCTGGTGCGCGCGCTGCTCACGAGTCCGGAGCAGACGGGCGCACGCGGCGTGCCCCGTCCGCCGCAGCAGGAGGCGACGCGGGTGGTGTCGTTCCAGGCGCAGGCCCAGCCGAAGGCGAAGGGGCCGCCGGTGCGGCCGGTCATCGTCGCGGGGCTGGACCTGGTGAACCGGCCGCTGAGCCCGTTCGAGGCGTATGTGCTGTCGTTCGTGGACGGGCGCACGGCGCTGGCGGACATGGCGATGATCACCCAGGTGACGGAGCTGGAGCTGCGCTCGGTGTTCGAGTCGCTGTCGGAGCGCGGCGTGACGAAGCTGGTGGGCACGCTGGCATCGGCGGAGGTGGCGTTCACGGGGGATGGCGTGCCCGCGTTCTCGCGCGAGCCGAAGACCGTGCCTCCGGCTCCGGCCGCGAAGGTGGCGGCGGCTCCCGCGGCCCGTGCTCCGGCGCCGCGGCAAGCGCCGATGCCTTCGGTGTCGCTGGCCGCGGCGCTGACGGCGAAGCCTCCTTCCGTGGCGCCGGCTCCGGTGGCCCGGAAGGAGGACGCGCAGGAGGAGGTGCTCCAGCGCGTCGTTCGGCTGGAGCAGGCGGGGAAGTTGGCGGAGGCGCTGGACCTGCTGGAGCGCAGCATCGGGCTCCTGCCGAAGCCCGCGCCGCTCTACAACCGCATGGGGATGATCGTCCTGAACCACCAGCGCGATTACGAACGCGCCAGTGCGTTCTTCCAGAAGGCGTCGGACCTGGAGCCGGAGAACAGCGTCTACACGATGAACCTGTACTCCGTGCTGGCGCTCACTGCGGAGGCCACGAACGCGGGACAGAAGAAGCCCCGGCGCTGAAGGTGCACATGCCCTCCCCTTCCGAGTCGTACCTGCTGGACTTCCATGCGCGCCTCGCGGGGGTGACTTCGCGGTGGTTCGCTTCCGCTCCGGTCGAGGTAGCAGGTGGGACGGCGCCTTCAAGCTATGCGCTGCTGGAGGCGGTCGTGCCTCACGATGGGCGTCCGCTGACGGTGCTCGATCTGGCGTGTGGGGATGGGCATCTGCTGGAGCTGCTGTCCCGGAGGCAGCAGTCCGGGTTGTCGCTGCTGGGGCTCGACATGAGCGAGCATGAACTGGCCGCGGCACGGGCGCGGTTGAACGGCGCGGCAACGCTGATGCAGGGACGCGCGCAGTCGCTTCCATTCGAGAACGCCAGTGTCGATGTCGTGTTGAGCCACCTGGCGCTCATGCTGATGGATGACGTGGAGACCGTGCTCGCGGAGCTGCGGCGCGTGCTGAAGCCGGATGGACGGGTGTCCATCGTCGTCGGTGGAGACCTGGTACCGGGGAATGCGTTGGAGGTGTTCGCTGGACTCATGAAGAGCGCGGCGGATGTTCCTCCTACCCGGCTGGGTGACCCTCGGGTCCGCTCCACGGACGGCTTGCAGACGCTCTTCGCCGAGGGCTTCGTGGACGTCACGGTGCGGTCCCTCTCCGTGCAGGGTGATGGGTCACCGAGCGAGGTCTGGGAGTCGCTGCTCACGACGTATGACGCGGACCGCTTGTCTCCGGCGGCACAGGCATCACTCAAGGCCTCGTTCCTCCAGGCCTTGGAACCATTGCGACGCTCGGATGGCAGCGTTCCATTGCGCTGGGGCATGCGGCAGCTGACCGCAATCCGGAAGCCCTGATCAGAAATATGTCCGGGCGCTCACAACCGCCGACAGACGAACCCCTGCTGAGTCGGAGTACAGGCCGTTGCTCCGAGTTCCTCGAAGACGTGCCGCAAGGTTGGAGTCAGCTTGACCCCGAAGACCTCGATTTCGGACCACGGGGGATCATGTGAGAACTCACCATGGTGCTCGTCCACAGTACCGGCGATCCGGGCACACATCGCCTCGGGTGATTCTCCCTCGATCGCGGCGAATGACGTGACGCCCACCGAGAGAGGATCAACTGCCTCATCCACCAGGCCGCTCTTCCAAACGCTTTGGATGACGGGAGTGTTCTCGCGCGACTTAACGACCCATACGTGAAAGACGCGAGCCAGCTCAGCCACCCGGTCTCCACAGCCCTGATCAACCACGATCCCCACCTTGTGCGGCGGCATTGGCATGGTGCGGTCCCAACCCGGCTTACACGGGCGGCGTCCACGGGACGACGTGCGGCGTGTTGCCGTCCTCCGTGGGCTTCGTCTCGTGGAGCGTCATCGCGAGGGCGCCCGTCGCCGCGTCGCGCGTGTGATGCACGATGAGCGCAGGGGTGGGAATCCCCGGCATGGCTTCCGTCAGCCACGCGTAGCCCTCCTCGGGGGTCTTCGCCTCCAGGACGCAGACCGTGGCGTGTCCCGTTTGCGCCGCGGTGCAGAGCATCTCCATGTCCTTCAGCGTGCGCACCTCGTCCGCGAAGACGAGGTCCGGGTCCTGCCGCAGGAACGAACGCAGCGCCTGCGCCAGCGGCAGTTCTCCGCTCACCTTCACCACACCGATGGCGCCTCCCGGCCCTCCCTTCGGCTCCTCCACGGCCGCCAGCGCGTGCACGTTGTCGGGCAGCGCACCCATCACCGCCCGCAGGGTCGTGCTGCGGCCCGTGTTGGAGGCTCCCGTGAGCATCACCAACTGGCCGTTGAACAGCGTCTTGTCCAGGCGGTTGAAGAGCCCCTGGAGGAACGCCGCGTGTTCAGCGGAGAGCGGGAGGCTGGCGATGCTCGGATACGCCTGCCGCGTCTCCCGGTCCCTCGCCAGCGCCGTGGTCCAGGTGCCCAGTGCGTCTTCGCGGAACGACACGCGGAACTCAATCTCCGGATCCGCCGCGCCCGCCGGGAAGGACACGTGGCCCCGGTTCGGCATCACCGGATCCGCGCCCCGCTTCGCGTGCGCCGCCAGCGCCTTGCCCAGCGGCCGATACAGTTCGTACGCCAGGGGCTGACGCACCGGCACCCGCTCGGCGCCCCGCAATCCCACCGTGCCCGGCGTGTCCTTCGCGATGAAGAACAGCGTGATGCCCGCGCTGATTACCTGGCCGCCCGTCTCCGCTCGGGCTTCGTCGCTGTCGTCCTCGTCCTCGACGCTCTCCGTGTCATCCGCCGCCCAGACGGAGAACATCGCCGCCCCTGTCCTGCCCACGACGTCAAAGAGGGCCGCCGCCAAGGCTTCCGGCGTCTTCGGCGATGCGGTCGCTCCGGACGAGGCCCGGCCCGCCTCCCCCAGCTTCTGGAGCAGGCTGGCGAACACGGCCTCCGGCGTGGACGGGACTTCGGACTTCGGGCTCAGCGTCGTCATGGGCGCGGACCATGGCATGGCCCGTCGCGGCCCGGCCACGGGGGAAACGGCCCCGGGAAGCCCCCTTCTCCGTGGAAACCGGTACGGCTGCCGGCCTGCCTTGAGAACGGGCGAGGAAGCCCCACAGAAGGGCTCCCCTCCAGCAGGCGCTTGGGTAACATCGCTTGATGTTCAGGCGTCTCACCAACGCGCTGCGACGGCTGTGGCTCCGCCCCTCCGAAAGCAGCCCCTCGGACCGGCAGCAGAGCCTGCCCGGCGGTACCGAACCCACCGTCGCCTCGCCCCGGCGCTCGCGCGCGTCGGTCGCGGAGGAGGCCTCGCCTCCGGTCCGCACCAGCCGCCCGCGCCGCCCGGCCGTCCGCATCGTCGCGCACGGGGCCGCGCCGCACGTCAGCAACCGCAAGACGTCCCGCCGCGCTGGCGTCACCACCCCGCGCTTCTACGACCTGCACGACGACTTCCGCGCCCCCGGCCGCTGGGAACCCGGCGACCCGCTGGACCTGGCGGACAAGGAGGTGGGCGACGTGTGGATGTTCACCGCCGGGCGCCCCGTGAACCCTCCCGGCCCCCTCCACATCCCCAACGAGCTGAGGGCCGCGCCGCTGGACTTCAGCCTCGCCGGCGCCGGCCTCACCCCCGTGGTGCACCCGCGCGTCGCCGCCGTGTTCGCGCGACTGGCGCCAGAGGACGTGCAGCTCATCCCCGTGAACATAGAGGGCCAGCCGGAGCCGTACTTCCTCGTCGTCGCCACGCGCCTCATCCGCTGCGTGGACGAAGCCGCCTGCCTGGAGGTCCTCCGCTACGGCCCCGGCGACGGCGTTCCCGCGCGCGTGGGCCAGTACCGCTCCGTCCGGGGCCTGCGCATCGACCCCACCCAGGTGGGCCGCGCCCGCGTGTTCCGCCCCTGGGGCTGGCCCGTCACCCTCGTCGTCTCCGAGGTCGTCAAGGAGGCCCTGGAGAAGGAAGGCGTCACCGGCGCCCGCTTCACGCCCGTCACGGACACCCGGCACTGACAGGCCGGGGTCCGGAAGGCACTTCAGCGCCCTACTCCTTCTCGATGTCCCGGTCCCACAGCTGCACGCGGCCGTAGTCCGCGGACAGCCGGCGCACCATCTCCGCCGCCAGCGCCACCGAGCGGTGCTTGCCGCCCGTGCACCCCAGCGCCACCGTGAGGTACGCCTTGCCCTCCTTCTGGTAGCGGGGGAACAGGAACCGGCAGAGGTCCACGACCTTCTCCAGGAACGCTTGCGTCTCTTCCCGCTCCAGCACGTACCCGGACACCTTCGGGTTCTTGCCCGTGAGCCCCTTGAGCTCCGGCACGAAGTACGGGTTCGGCAGGAAGCGCACGTCGAACACCAGGTCCGCCTGCGGCGGCACGCCGTACCGGTAGCCGAAGGACATGATGGACAGGCTGGGCCCCGTCGTGGGCTCCGGGCTGAAGCGCCCCTGCACCATGCGCTTCAGGTCGTGCACGTTCAGCGCCGACGAGTCGATGACCTGGTCCGCCATCTCCCGCAGGTCCTTCAGCGCCTCGCGCTCCGCGTGGATGCCCTCCGACACCGTGCCATCCGGGGCCAGCGGGTGACGGCGGCGCGTCTCGCTAAAGCGGCGCATGAGGCTGTCGTCGCTGGCGTCCAGGAAGAGCACGTCCACCTGGTGGCCCGCGCGGCGCACTTCGTCGAGCACGCGGGGCGCGTCCTTGAGGAAGACGCCCTCGCGCGCGTCGATGACCAGCGCCATGCGCTCGATGTGGCCGCCCCCCGCCAGCTCCGTGAGCTTGGGCAGGAGGAGCACCGGCAGGTTGTCGATGCAGAAGAAGCCGGCGTCCTCCAGCGCGCGGATGGCGGTGGACTTACCGGAACCTGACATGCCGGTGATGACGATGATCTGCTTCGCGGGGGCGGTCACTCGACCTCTTCTCCCAAGGTGCGGCGCATCGCCCCCTGGGCGATGGCTCGATTGAGTCGCTCGGCGAACTCTCGCGCCGAATGGTGGCCCTGAAGCTTCAACAGTTGGTTGCGCGCGGCCACCTCCACGATGGTGGCCATGTTGCGTCCAGGACGCACGGGGACGACCGACAGGGGGATGTCCACGCCAACAATCTGCAGGTGCTTGTCCTCCACGCCCAGACGGTCGTACTCCTGGTGCGGATCCCATTCCTGCAGCTCAATCACAAGCTCAATCTTCTTCTGTTCCCGGACGGCGGACACTCCGAAGAGGTCCTTGATGTTGATGATGCCCAGTCCGCGAATCTCCATGTGGTGCTTGATGACCGGATTGCCCGCGCCGTAGACGGCCCCCTTGCGCCGGGTGACGTCCACGATGTCGTCCGCCACCAGCCGGTGGCCGCGCATCACCAGGTCCAGGGCGATTTCACTCTTGCCGATGCCGCTCTTGCCCAGGAGCAGGATGCCCACGCCGAAGACGTCCATCAGCACGCCGTGCAGGCTGCTGGACTCCGTGAGCGCGTCCTCCAGGAAGCTCTGCACCCGCTGGATGAACTCGCTGGAGAGCAGCGGCGTCATCATCAGCGAAAGGCCCGCCGCCTCGCAGGCGTCCACCAGCGCACGCGGGACGTCCAGCGCCTTGGTGACCACCACGCACGCCAGGTCCTCTTCGCTGAAGAGCTTGGCCAGCGAGGCGCGCTGCCCGTCCTCCGGCAGGGTGGCCAGGTAGGAGATTTCGGTGTTGCCGAAGACCTGGACGCGGTGCGGGTGGAGGTGCTCGGTGAAGCCCGCCAGCGCCAGGCCCGGCTTCTGGATGCGCGAGGAGTCCACCGTGCGCGCCAGCCCCTGGGTGCCCGCCATCAGGGTCAGCCGCAGGTCGTGGCCCTGGTCCTCGAGGAGCTGGGAGATGCGAATGGATTTCATCGTCGGGACCTGGATATCACCCACCGGCCTCCGGAGGTGAACCGCACCGTGTCCGCCGTCCCCCCCGCCTCCCCTACAGC
>NZ_RAWC01000370.1:0-4510 GCF_003611685.1 Corallococcus sp. CA049B
GGGGGGAATGCTGGGACAGACGAGAGGTTTTTGACCCCTTTCGAAACGCTTTGTTAACGTCGCGCCCCGGTTTTCACGCCTCTCCCCCGGAAGAGTCCCTTCGCATGCGTATCGAGGTCGCCGGCAGCACCCACGTCGGGATGAAGCGGAACCACAACGAGGACAACTACCTCGTGCTCCCCGAGGAGAACCTCGTGGTCGTGGCGGACGGGATGGGAGGCCATTCGTCCGGGGAGATCGCCAGCCGCATCGCGGTGGACGAGCTGGGTGAGTTCTTCCGCCTCACGTCCAAGGACCAGGACGCCACCTGGCCCTTCAAGATGGACAAGCAGCGCAACTACGATGAGAACCGCCTGGCCACCGGCATCAAGCTGGCGAACGCGCGCATCTTCGAGCGCGCCACGGTGGACACCAAGTACAAGGGCATGGGCACCACCATCGTGTCCGTGCACTTCGCGGAGAACGGCGTCTACGTGGGCCACGTGGGCGACAGCCGCGTGTACTTCTTCCGCGGCGGCATCCTCCAGCAGGTGACGGAGGACCACTCGCTGCTCAACGACTACCTCAAGGCGAAGAAGCTCACGCCGGAGGAGATCGAGAACTTCCCCCACAAGAACGTCATCGTCCGGGCGCTGGGGATGAAGGAGCAGGTGCAGGTGGACGTCACCCGCGTGGATCCGCTGGAGAACGACGTCTTCCTGCTGTGCTCGGACGGCCTGAGCGGCATGATTTCCGACGCGCAGATGCAGGACATCCTGTCGCGCACGCCGGAGCTGGAGAAGGCGTGCGGACAGCTCATCGACCTGGCCAACGCGGCGGGCGGCAACGACAACGTCACCTGCGTGCTCGCGCGCTACCACGCCGCCTGAAGCAGCGCCCGTCGCCGGAAACAAGAAGGCCCGTGCCCCCGGAAGGGAGCGCGGGCCTTCGTCTTGAGGAGTCCCCATGTCCTGGCACCTGATAACCGGCCTGCTGTTGATGGCGGCCCCGCCTGACTTCTCGGCGCCCCTCGGAGGCTCTGGAGAAAAGGCGCCCACGTCGGTCGCGACGCTCGTCTCGGACGGACAGCAACTGGTGCTGGACGTGGACGTGGTGGACACGACGCCGTCGGCCGCGACGGACGACGTGCACTCGGATCACGTGGAGGTGTGGTTCGGGTTGGAGGCGCCCGACGCGCTGATGCCTTCCCGCGTCGTCACCACGGCCCCCGAGGGGAAGCTCTTCACGGTGAGCGGCAAGGACGACCCGAAGGCGCTCGAAGCCATCATCCGCGGCGAGTTCCCGGCGGACGAAGGC
This sequence comes from Corallococcus sp. CA049B, assembly GCF_003611685.1. Taxonomy (NCBI): domain Bacteria; kingdom Pseudomonadati; phylum Myxococcota; class Myxococcia; order Myxococcales; family Myxococcaceae; genus Corallococcus; species Corallococcus sp. CA049B. Next base: position 1,297 of record NZ_RAWC01000370.1, read on the forward strand.
TGCGCGGAGGATAAGCAGGCCGTGCGCGAGCAGCTGGGCACGGCGCCCAAGCGGACGCGGGTGCTGCTGGGGCTCGCGCACCTGGGCTTCTTTCCGGACGCCCGGCCCCCCGTGCTCTACGACCTGGAGCGCTACCCGGGCCTGACCCCGGCCCTGGGCGAAGGCGACGTGCGCTACGAAGTGCTGCGGACGGCCACGGGCTACCACGTGCGCGCGGTGCTCCAGCCCGGGGCGCTGCTGTTCGTCCCGAAGGACGGCGTGCGCACGTTGCGCGTCCGGGTGGACGCCATCGACGCGGGCGCGGCGGGCACGAAGGAGACGCTGCGCTCCACGCACCCGGCCCCGAAGTGGGGCGACGCGGAGACGCTGCGGACCGTGAAGCTCGCGAAGCCGCTCACGATGAAGCTGGTGGAGGGCCTTCCGGAGCTGGGGCGGCCCCTGACCAAGGCGCCCGGCGCGAAGCAGGCGTTCGATGAGCTGCCGCCCTACTTCCTGCGCACGGGGGAGACGTGGACCGGCGTGCGGGCGCTCCGAGAGGTCCCCTGGAGCAACAGGGGGCGGCTCTGCTCCGTGTCGCTCGATGACGTCACCGCATACAGCCCCCAGGCCAGTGTCTTTGGTCCGCCCACCCCGTTCGTGGGCGGGGACACCGCGAGCATCCAAGTGAAGGCCCCGGGCGCCCTGGCGACGCTGTACCTCTCCCGGGCGCCGGGCGGCCTGCGCGCCGCGCTGTCCAGCGAGGTGGTGGAGACGTTCCGGTTCAAGGACGGCACGCCGGGACTCGTGGAGCGGAGCGATGACCCCATGTATGGCCGCTACACGGACGGCCCCTGCGGCGGCGCGACCGTCGTCACGGTGGGGCTCGTGCGCCTGGAGAAGCAGGGGCCGAAGCGGACCGTCCTGCTGACCTGGGACGACTGCGGCAGCGGCATCTCGGACGGAAAGCAGCACCTGTCGCAGTACCCGGAGAGCGCCGACGAGGACATCATCCCAAAGCTCCACTGGGCCAGGCCGGGACAGAAGCTGCGCGTGACGTTCGGTACCCTCCTCACGCTGGAGGCCACCTGGAAACCCGATGGCTCCGGCGTGAAGGTGGAAACGGTCGCCGCCAGACCGTGATCAGCGCCCCGTCAGCGGCGCGGGCACGCGGTGCGGGCCCCACGCGAGCACCTCGGTGAGCGCCTCACCGGGGGACACCTGCGTCTCCTCGAACACGGCGCAGCGCTCGAGCCGCGCGCCCTGCCCCACGCGCGCTCCCGGGCCCACCGACACGCCCGGGCCCACGGCGGCCTCCGCGTCCACCACGCTGCCCGCGCCCACGTAGGCGGGCCCGCGCACCGTCCCCGCGACGCGGGCCTCCGGGTGAATCCAGGCTCCGTCCGCCCCGGCCTTCAGCCCGTGAAGCGGCGAGTCCTTCCCCAGCGCCTGCAACGGCACGCGCCCTTCGAGCACGTCCCGCACCGTGGCCAGGTAGCGCGACGGCATGCCCAGGTCGGACCAGTACGCGTCCACCGCGTGGCCTCGCACCTGGAGCCCCGCCTGCATCACCCGCACGTAGACCTCGCGGTTGATGTCCTCGGGGCCTTCCGCCGTCATGAAGTCGAACACGCTGGGGGACATCACGTGCACGCCTGTGAAGTGCCACGGACGCAGGCCCTCACCGCCCGGCCCGTACCCCGCGATGCGGCGCACCTGCCCACCCGCGTCCGCCTCCACCGCCGCGTACTTCTCCCCTTCCGGCATGGGCAGGAGCACCATCGTCGCTACCGCACCGGACTCACGGTGCGCCGCGACCACCGGCTTCAGGTCCACCGGGAAGAGGATGTCCCCGTTGAACACGAGGAAGTCCTCGCCGGAGAGGAAGTCTCGCAGGCCGCGGATGCCTCCGCCCGTGCCCTGGATGACGGGCTCGTGCACCACGTGCAGCGGCAGCCCCGCGCGCTCGCACTCCTCGCGGGCCACCGCCGCCATCGTGTCCGGCAGGTGGTGCGTGTTGATGCCCACCTCCGTCACGCCCGCGGCCTTCAACACCGCCAGGTGGTAGCGCAGCAGCGGCTGACCGAGGAACGGCATGGCCGGCTTGGGCCAGCGCTCCGTGAGCGGGCGCAGGCGCGTGCCCAGGCCCGCGCAGAGGACCATCGCTTTCATGGCTTCAGGCCGCCAGTTCGGGCACGTACTTCGCGATCAGCGTCTGCAGCCCCGCCAGCTCCGGCCGGCGCGCGAACGCGGCCTTCACGTAGCGCAGCGACGCCGGGATGGACACGAGGAAGCCCGGGTTGCCCTTCACGCGGTGGATGAACTCGAAGCGGCCCGCGTCCTTCAGCTTGCGCTGGATGGTGAGCAGGTCGAAGAACGCCTTGAACTCCTTCGCGTCGATCTTCTCCCCGCTCTCCTGCTCGAACGTGGCGATGTAGCGGTCCAGCATCGTGTCCACGAAGTCGCGGTCCAGCTCCACGTAGCTGTCGCGCAAGAGCGCCACCAGGTCGTACTGGCGCGGGCCCTGGAGCGCGTCCTGGAAGTCGATGACCACCAGCTCGCCCTCCTTCACCATGATGTTGCGGCTCTGGTAGTCGCGGTGCGTGAAGCCTCGCGGCGCGGCGGCCAGCTGCTTCGCGATGTCCCGGAACGTGGCGTCCAGCTCCGCGCGCTCCTGGTCCGTGGGCAGCTTGCCGCTCCAGGCCTCCAGGCCCCACTCGCGGAAGTGGTGCAGCTCCCAGTCGTACAGGTCCTCGTCGAAGGCGCGCGTGAAGGCCAGGCACTCCGGGTCACGCTGCTTCTCCGCCTGCACGCGCAGCTTCGCCAGCAGGTCCACCGCGCGCGTGTAGAGCGCCTGGTTGTGGCGGCCGCCCTCCAGCGCGGACTCGAAGGTGATGTCGCTCAGGTCCTCCAGCACCATGATGCCCGCGGGCTCGTCGTAGCGGAGGATGCGCGGCACGCGCACGCCCAGCTTCTCCAGGTAGCGGTGCACGTTGATGAAGGGCAGCTCCTTCGGGGGCTCGCCCTTGGTGGCCTCCTCGCTCTTCTTCGTCGCGTCCGGCGGCATCACCATCAGCACCCAGCTCTCCGGGGCGCTGCCGACGCGGTAGTAGGAGCGGTTGCTCGCGTCGCCCTTCAACTTCTTGATGGGGGCATCGGGGACGGGACGGCCAATGGCCTGTCCCACCTGGTCGCGAAGGGCGGCCTCAAGTTCCATGGGGGGCGGGTGCTCCGGAGG
>NZ_RAWC01000371.1:0-4286 GCF_003611685.1 Corallococcus sp. CA049B
ACGCGGGTGGCGGCGGGGTTGGGGCGCGTGTTCGCGGTGCTGTTCGGCGTGTGGGGGCTGGTGACGCTGAACCCGTTCACGCTGGTGGTGGCGTTCTTCGTGCTGATGGGCGCGGAGGGGGAGTCGCGGCAGGTGCGGATGAAGGCGCTGCTGGAGCGCGTGCAGGTGGAGGCGCTGATGACGCCGCGGATGGTGGGCGTGGACCTGGACCTGTCCATGCAGGACGCGCACTGGGCGATGCGGCACGAGCACGTGAACGCGTTGCCGGTGACGAGCGCGGGGCGGCCGGTGGGGCGGGTGACGTGGGCGGCGGTGCAGGCGGTGCCGGAGGCGCAGCGCGGAAGCTACGTGGTGCGCGACGCGATGGAGGACGGCGTGGTGGCGGACCTGCGCGAGGACGGGTGGGCGGCGCTGCGGAGGATGGCGGAGGCGCGCGTGCCCATGGCCTCGGTGGTGGATGAGGATGGATTGCTCGCGGGGACGCTGGATTGGAATGACATCCAGCGGGGGCTGGCGCGAGCGGAGGAGGCGGAGCGGAACCGGTCCCGGACGGGGTGGCCTCGCGAGCGGACGGCCTGAGTGCTTTCGGCTTCACGGCCAAGCGAGGAGGCGTTGCCTGCTCGTCGAGGAATGAAGACCTTGCGTGCCAAAGGGGCGGGCGGATGGCCCAGAAGAAGAACAGCCTCGTGGCGAACATCAACAACCGGTGAAAGAAGGCGGGGACGTCCCGGCCGAAGTGCCGCTCCAAGGTTTCCAGCAAGTCCTACAAGTCCATGGAGCGCGGCTGGGGCAAGACGGCGAGCAAGAGCACGGAGGAGGAGATCAGCCCGTAGTTGGTGTCCGGCACCTCGCGTCTACTTTTTTGAGGCCTTGATGCGGCGATGCTCCTGGTTTTTGGCTGGAGCGCTCTTCGGCAGGTGTTTCGCCATGACTTTCTTGCCTACGAACTCAATTCCATTTTGGTCAAGCCTCCTTCGTGCCCGTTCCGTGTCGGCGAAATAAACTTCGCTGGATGCAACCCATAACCACCGCTTGATGCGCACCCCATTTTGTATGTGTGTGCTCAGTTGTTCCATCGCGGCCGAACGTTTCTTTATAATTGTTGATATCTCGTCTTCCTTTGCTGAGTGAGGTTCTACGGCAATGATTTCACCGCTTGGTTCATGCCCTAGTAAGTAATCCCAGCGATTCTCTCCTTCCCGGCCGCTCAGCATCGCCTTGTCAAGGTCAATGCTGTCGTCAAATGCAGAGCGGATGGGTGGGTCGAAGTGTTGATGATGCTTGTTTTCTACGGCCTTTATTCCATCGCATACCAAGTCATGAAGAGTTGACTCTGGAGTGAGGGTTCGGCGCAATGAAGTCTTCTTTGAACTTGATCTGCTCAAGAATTCGCCTCGTTTACTGCTTTTCGCACAGCGTCGCCAAAACGCGATGAATATTCAGTCAGGCCTCCCCAACCGGAGATGCTCTCATCTTCTGAACTCGGATCCAGTTCGGAGATGTCCTTTGAAGTGACCTTGCCTTGCGAGTTAAACCTCAGCAGATGGGTGCGGTAGTCTTTTTGCAATGCTGCTTCCGCGACCTTCTGCATTTGTTGAGGGTGGTCCACGTCAAAGGCTTCGCAAACAAGCTGCCAGCGCGCCTTATGACGTTTGAGTTGGTTCATCATCCATTGCATCGTAATGATGTGTGGCGAGTGCGTGGAGAGCACTACGCGATATCCGCGCCACAGCAGATCGAGAACGAGCAGCATGACAGCAGTGACGGCTTGTGGATGAAGACCCATCTCCGGTTCTTCGATAACCACCCAGTCCAGTCCTTCACGTTTGCGAAGCTTTGTTGAAGGCAGTAGGTGGTATAGCCCCAAAAGTAGGGGGGTGAACTCACGTTGTCCGGCAGTCCAGGTCATGAAGGGCAAATGCATGTTTCCGTGAGCTAGTCGCAACCGCCTTGCATGTTGTGCATCTTCATGTATGCCGACTTCGCCACCATGGAAAACTGCGGAGTCAATTTTTCTGCGGATTTCTTGTTTCAGTCTCTTTTCTACTGGGAATAAGGTGCCTGCGTCTTTGCCGCTGAACTGATCAAACAGATTCTGGCTGAAAACACGTGCGACAACAGGTGTTTCAGATGAAAGCTTCTGGAAAGGTGATGCCCATCCGTCACTGATCAACATGGCGCGGTGTGCTGGCACGAAGAAGAGTCGCTCGGTGTTATCCCCGACGCGGCTAAGACTTTTTGGGGAAACTCGTCGGGTGCCAAGGCGCACCACTGTCGTCCCGCGCCACGCTCTTGCCATTCCAGTTCCAAAAATCAGATCGATGAGTACTTCAGATCGATCAACTGTATGGCCTGCGTCCTTGAGCGCATCAACCAGTTGGCGCCCATCCATCGCAGCCTTCAGCCATTGAAGTGCAAGACTCTTGCCTGCTCCTTGGGGCCCTACAAGTACGGTTAAATCACCAAGTGTCAGATCGACGTTGTTGAGATGTGCAAAGTTCTTGATAGACAACTTGATTGGCTTTGATGCGGTTGGTCTTGATTTACGAGTTCTTTTTTTCATTTGTGGGTTTGTGGGGAGATGGTAGTTTCAGTGTATTAGGTTTCACTCGCCTCTGTCCAAGTGGATGCTAAGGCTGCTCCGGCAGCGACCAGTTCATCTGGAACCGGTGCGCGCCATTGGGCGCACTGTCCAGCCAGCCGGTGATGCTGTCGCTCTTCGCGAGCAGGGGGCCCAGCTCCGTGCTCGCTCCGAAGAACGCGGCCAGTTGCTGGTCGCCCATCACGTCCATCAGCGACACCTGGGACAGGCCCCGGGCCACCTTCTTCGGATCCAATGTGAACTCCACCGCGCGCTTCAGCGGTCCGCCCTTCTCCGGCAGCGCCGCGAGCAGCGCCTGCGTCACCGTGGAGTCATTGCCGAACACCAGTTGCTTGCCCTTGAGCCGCACGTAGACGCTGCCGCCCTTGGCCTCCATCGCGTAGCCGTCCTCCAGCGTCTTGGCTCCCGGGAACTTCGCCAGCGGGGCCAGCGCCGCCTTCACCGCCGCCGCGTCCGTCACCTCCGCCGCCAGCGCCTGCTTCGCCGCGAAGAAGCGCACCTCCGGCTTGCGCAGCGAACCGCGCACCGCCACCGAGTCCACGCCGAACAACACCTGCCCCGTCAGCTGCTTCGCCAGCGCGTCCGTCACCGCCTTCACGTCCTCCGCCGGGCACGTGGGACACACCGTCCGCACCGCGTCCGCCACGGACTCCACCGCCTGCGCCACGCCCGTCGGCGCCACCTGCGCGCGTGCGAAGAGCAGGCCCGCGGGGGACATGGCGCCGTAGGGGCTCGTGCCCTTCGTCTGGAAGGGCGGCAGCGGCAGCTTCGTCGCCGTGCCCTCCACCTTCAGCCCCGTCGCCGTGCCGTCCAGCGCCACCACTCCGTCCTTCGTGGACACGAACAGCACGCCCGGCACCGCGGCCATCCTCGCGTCCGCGGCCGGCGCCTTCTGCGCCACCAGCTTCGCGGCCTCCTTGCGGAGCGCCTCGTCCGAATCCGTGCTCAGGAAGGCGCAGGCCTCCTGTCCCTTGATGACGTAGCCGCCGAAGCCGCCCGTGGGGCCTGGCGCGCGCAGCGTCGTCACGCCCTTCACCGTGCCCGCCCTCACGTCGCCGTGGCGCGCGAGCACGTTCGCCGTCGCTTCCTGGAACACCTTCGCGTCCTTCACCCGCGTGCACGCGATGCGGCCGTCCTTCCGCATGGACACCGTCAGCGGCCCCGTCACGTCGATGCCCTGCGCCTCCATCACCTCCGGCTTCCCGAGGTCGAACCGCAGGATGGGGTGCAGCTCGCCGCGCCACGCCTCCGGGTTCAACATCTGCGAGTACGCCCCGGCCCGCGTCAGGAACGCGTTCAACCCCTGGAGCTGATCCAACTGCGGAGCGTGGAGGACCGTCACCGTGGAGGCGGCGACGCGAGGCGCGGGTGCGGCCGCCAGCGTGGCGGCAAGTGCGAGGGCGAGCATGCCCCCACCTGAAAGCGCCCCATCGCCCCTGTCAAGGCACTCCCACCCGGGACGCCCACCACCAACGTCCGCGCGGTGCCCCGCTCGCCCTACGCCGGCAGACGCCCCGTGTTGGCCCAGTCAATCATCCGCTCCGCCAGCTCCTCCGCGTTGCGGCGCAGGTAGGCCAGCTGCAAGACCTCGTCGTCCGTGCACGCCAGCGCCATGCGCACCCGCACGCTGTCCACGAACCGCAGCACCTGCCCGATGCTCAGCGACGCCCGGTCCTCCAGCGCC
>NZ_RAWC01000372.1:0-4249 GCF_003611685.1 Corallococcus sp. CA049B
GGGCCGGGGCCGGCTCGCGGGCCTTCTGGGCCTCGGTCATGATGACCTGGCCCATGGCCTGCTCCAGCGACTTGTGGGCGGTGACGCCCGGCTGGTCACCCCAGCCGTTCTTCAGCGCCTGGTGCTGGCCGCCAATCTTCTCCGCCGCGCGCCAGTCCTGCTCGAACAGGCGCTGGTTCACGATGCCCACCTCGTACTGGCCCACCGCGGCGGGACGCGGAGGAGGACCGTCCGGCTGGGCCTCCGCCATGGTGACGACCTGGATGCGCCAGGCCCACACCGCGCCCACGAAGAAGAGGACCATGGCGCCCACACCGACGCCGATGATCTTCCCCATGACGAGGTGGTCTTCCTCGGCCGCCACGCCATGCGCGCCGACGATGACCCGCGATTCGACTTCGGACTGGGTCTTCTTCATGGCTGCACGTACCTCAGGGACTCCGCGATGTAGGGGTCCTTCACCGGGAAGGTGTACCGACCGCGCGCCCGGAACAGGGCGTAGCCCACCGAGACCCCGCCCACGCCCACGAAGGCCGTGAGAATCGTCCAGTGGAACGTCGGACCGGCCTCACCGGAGAACGCCGGCCAGATGAGCCAATACAGGTCCACGGCGTGCATGAGAAGCATGTAGGTGGCGGCCACCGCCAGCGTCCCCGGCTTCTCCTTCAGCTTGCGTGACAGCAGCGTGAAGAACGGCAGCACGAAGTGGCCGAAGAAGATGACGTAGGAGACGCCGCGCCACGGGCCGTACATGCGCAGGCCGTACCAGGGGGCCTCTTCCGGGATGTTGGCGATCCACACCAGCAGGAACTGGGAGAAGCCGATGTAGGCCCAGAACGCCGTGAAGGCGAAGATGAGCTTGCCCAGGTTGTGGTAGTGCGACGTCTTCACCAGGCTGCCGTAGAGGTCCTTGCCCTGGGCCCGCACCGTGGCCAGCGTGAGGACGCAGAAGGCGGCCAGGAAGCTGCCGGCGAAGTAGTAGGCGCCGAAGATGGTGGACTGCCACAGCGGGGTGAGGCTCATCAGCCAGTCGAAGGCGGCGAAGGTGATGGTCAGCGCCAGGAAGGGCAGGGCGCCCGGGGAGAACTTGCGCTGCTTGACGGTGAGCTCCAGCCCGCCCACCTCGTCCTGCTGGGTGCTCCAGCCGTACAGCCGGTGCGAGACGAAGATCCACACCGCGAAGTAGATGACCTGGCGGACGGCGAAGAAGCCCAGGTTCAGGTAGTGGGCCTTCTTGTGGGCCAGGTGCTCCACTTCAATGCCGTGGATGTTGGCGGCCAGCGGCGAGCCATCCACCCAGGGGTAGAGGTACTTCATCATCGGGATGAGGGCGAGGATGAGCACCGCGAAGACGGGCACCGCGATGGAGATGGTCTCCATGGCGCGGCGCAGGACGATGGGCCACTTCGCCTTGGCCGTGTGGAAGATGGCCAGCATGATGAGGGCGGCCACGCTGATGCCGACCCAGTAGGTGAAGCCCAAGAGGTAGCTGAAGCTGGTCGCCGCGGGGTTCATGAAGAAGCCCACGGCGGTGAGCACGAGGCCCACCACGCCCAGGCCGAACGCGGGCACCATCAGCTTGGGCGTGCCGGTGTAGCGCTCCATGGCAGTCATCGGTTCTCCTGCGGGACGGGCTGCGTCCCGGCGGTGCTGCGGGCGGCCTGCAGCGCGCGCACATAGGCGACGACGGCCCAGCGCTCACGCGTGTCGAGCTCACCCGAGAAGGACGGCATGATGCCGTAGCCCTCGTTGATGGCGGTGTAGAAGTGGCCGGCCGGCTTGTCCGCGAGCTCCAGCAGGGACGGAGGCAGGCGCAGCGCCATGTTCTCCGCGACGACGCTGTTGCCGTCGCCGAGCACGCCGTGGCACTGCGAGCAGACGATGTTGTACTTCTTCTGGCCAAGCTCCAGCAGGTGCTTGTCCACCGGCAGGGGGATGGCGTTCACGGCCACGCCGTTGGCGCGGCCCGTGGAGATGCCCGGGTTGCCCACCGGCCGCTCGCGCGGGATGGTGCCGGCGGGGGGCACGCGCATGGCGCGGCCGTCCGGCCAGAACTCGGACGTCTCGTAGTACTCGTACTTGGCCTGGTGCTCCATGCGCTGGAGGAACTCCGAGCTGACGTTGCAGCCCGTGAGCGCGGCGAGCCCGGCGGCGGGGATGAGCCACCTCATTCGTTCTCTCCGGAGACGACGGTCACGTGGGTCGCGCCCAGGGCCGTCAGCTGGTTCTTGACGTCCGCGGCGTCCGTGCCCGTGGGGTGCGGGACGCTCAGCCAGTAGCCGTGCGTGGACGCGCTGCGGAACTCTTCCGACTCGAAGGCCGGGTGGTAGGGCTGCGGCAGCTTGCTCAGGCCGAGCAGGCCGAAAAAGATGCCGAACGCGGCGAACAGCACGCTCAACTCGAACGTGATGGGCACCCACGCCGGGAGGCTCAACAGCGGACGACCGCCGACGTTGAGCGGGTAGTCGATGGTGTTCATCCACGTCTGCATCGTGAGGGCGGTCACCATGCCGGTGAGGCCGCCGCCCAGGGCGATGAAGGGCATGCGAGAGGGCGGCAGACCCAGCGCCTCCGACCCGCCGTGGAGCGGGTAGGGGGAGTAGGTGTCCATCCCCTGGAAGCCCTTCTCGCGCATCTGCTGCGTGGCGGAGACGAGGGCTTCCGGAGTGGCGAACTCGGCCAACACCCAGGAATCAAGGACCTTGGCTTCCATGATGCTAGTGCGCTCCGTGGGTGGCCGCGGCGTCCGAGCCGTGGTGTCCGTTGCCATGGGCGGCGTGGGCGGCGTGCTTGAGCTCCAGCTGGAGCTCCTTCACCTCGCTCACCGCGACGGCGGGAACGAACTTGAGGAACAGGAGGAACAGGGTGCCGAACAGGCCCAGCGTGCCGATGTAGATGCACCAGTCCACCCAGGTCGGCGTGTAGATGTCCCACGACGAGGGCAGGAAGTCCTGGGAGAGCGACGTCACGATGATGATGAAGCGCTCGCACCACATGCCGATGTTCACCGCGATGGACGCCACCCACATGATGGGGATGCTGGTGCGGGCCTTCTTGAACCAGAAGATGTTCGGGGTGATGACGTTGCAGGCGATCATCAGCCAGTACACGCCGGCGTAGGGGCCCGTGGCGCGGTTCACGTAGAAGGTCCAGAACTCGTACTGGTTCATGGAGTACCAGGCGATGAAGTGCTCCATCAGGTACCCGTAGGACACGAGCAGGCCCGTCGCGAGGATGACCTTGTTCATGTTCTCCAGGTGGCGGTCCGTGATCACGTCCCGGAGGCCCAGGTACTTGCGGGCGGGCACGATGAGGGTGATCACCATCGCGAAGCCGCTGAACACGGCGCCGGCCACGAAGTAGGGCGGGAAGATGGTCGCGTGCCAGCCCGGAATCTGGGAGACGGCGAAGTCGAACGACACGATGGTGTGCACGGACACCACGAGCGGCGTCGAGAGGCCGGCGAGCAGCAGGTAGCCAATCTTGTAGTTGTGCCAGTGGCGGCCGGAGCCGCGCCAGCCGAGGGCGAAGAGGCCGTAGATGGTGCGCTGCAGCTTGCCCTTGGACGAGTCACGCAGGGCCGCCAGGTCCGGGATGAGGCCCACGTACCAGAAGAGGGCGGACACCGTGAGGTACGTGGAGATGGCGAACACGTCCCACACGAGCGGCGAGCGGAACTGCGCCCAGGCGCCCAGGGTGCTGGGGTAGGGGAACAGCCAGAAGGCGAACCAGGGACGGCCCGTGTGGAGCAGCGGGAACAGGCCGGCGCACATGACCGCGAACAGCGTCATGGCCTCCGCGAAGCGGTTGATGCTCGTGCGCCACTTCTGCTGGAAGAGCAGGAGGATGGCGGAGATGAGCGTACCGGCGTGACCGATACCGACCCACCAGACGAAGTTGATGATGTCGAACGCCCAGCCCACCGGCTGGTTGTTGCCCCACACGCCGATGCCGCGCGCGAGGGTGTACGTGACACCGACGACCAGCAGGCCCAGCGCCGCGGACGTGATGCCCAGCAGCATGAACCAGCCCTTGCCCGGCTTGCGCCAGACATGGTCGAGCAGGGTTTCATTGAGGGACTTGTCGTCGTGGTGCGGCGCGACGAGGTCCCGGGGCTCGAGGGGGTCGAGCGGGAGTGCGTGTGCGGTCTCGGCCATGACGGTCAGTGACCTCCTTCATGCGCCGGCGCGGCTTCAGCAGGGGCGGCGGGCACGAGGGCGGGGTTGGGGTTGCGCAGGCGGATGAGGTG
>NZ_RAWC01000373.1:0-4217 GCF_003611685.1 Corallococcus sp. CA049B
CTCCATCCTGGGGGACGTCCTCCAGGCGCTCGGGGGAGGGAAGCTGGGACTGGAGAGCGCCTACAGCCAGGCCAGGCGCCTCTCTTTCACCTTCCATGAGGTGCTCCGGGACAGCATCGACCTGCTCCTGCTCGACCAATTCCTCTCTGCGGCGGAGCTTCCTCCCAGGTCCGCCACCGTGGAGCGGATGCTGGACTCGGACGAACTGTTCGTCATCACGGCGACCCTTAAGGCCCGGAGCCTGTCCGTGGAGGCGGAGGGGGCGCACGACGCCAAGCTCACCGTGGATACCTCCGCGGTGCAGAAGGTGGTCGGCGGCAAGGTGGGGGTCTCTGGCGAGCGAACAGCACTCTCGAAGGTCACCTTCGAGGGGCCGATTCCCCTCGTGTTCGGCTTCCAGGCCGTCCAGTTGCTCTATCAGGAGGGCACCTTCTCGGCGATGCAGCCGCTGGGAGCCGGCCTCTCACTCGGGGATGACGAAGAGGCGGCGGCTCCGCGCGCCCACGGGGTGCTCGAAAGCGAGGGTCCCTTCCTGCGCCTCGGAGGGGGGTGACAGGATGCCTCCCAAGGCGTGGTTGGATGTCATTCTTGAGCGCGCCAGGACCAGAATGCGTGCCCGCGTCGAAGGAGGCCGGGAAGAGCAACCCACCCCCCTTCTCCTGGGTCCTGACTTCTCGGCGAAGTCGCTGGAACTGTTCTCGGCCGCCGTCTGGGATGCGGCCAAGGCGGGCGAGCCGCTCGGCGGGGACTGGCTCGCGCGGGCCCAGGCGCTCCATCGAGGCCTCTTCCGGGATGACATCCTGATGGTGTGGGCGCGGCTGCGCGAAGCGGCGGGGGGCCACCCCGTCTTGCTGCGGCTGATGCTCCACGAGGGCTCGCTCCAATCCGTTCCCTGGGAGGCGCTCTGCACTCCCGGGACGAGTAGTGGTTTCCTCGCCAACTCGCCGGACGTGCTCCTGGCGCGGGGGGTGCATTCGGCGGAGCCCTGGAAGCCACGCGAGGTGCTCGGCGCGGTCCGGGTCCTGCCCATCGCTCCCTCGGGAGAGGCGGCCCTCGCGATGTTGCGGAGCGCGCTCGCCGAGGGCATCTCGGCCGGCGAGGTCGAGTGGCTCGAACCGCTCATCGGCCCTCGTGCCCGCTGGCCCTCCTTGTCGAGCCGCTTGGCGTGCGAGCCCTTTCCTCACGTCATCCACTTCATCGGCCATGGTGGTCTCGAGAATGGCATTCCCAGGCTGTGCCTCGGGGAGGTCGACGACGAGCAGTCCTGGATCAACGCCGAGTTGCTGGGCCAGCAGATCCAGGAGCGGCTTCGCCAGTGGTTGCGTCTCATCGTCCTCGATGCGTGCGAAGGCGCGAGCCCCGGGGCCCTGGCCAGCGCGGCGGAGTGGCTCGCGCGAGCCGGGGCGGATGCGGTCGTCGCCCACCTCTGGCCGGTCAAGGCCGACGTGGCGCGGACGTCCTCGGCGATCTTCTATCGGACGCTCACCGGCAGGGCCGCGCTGCGGGGAGACGTGGCGCTGGCCCTCAACGACGCCCGGCGGACGGTGCTTTCCACCTTCCATGACAGCGCCGAGGCCTTCTCGCCGGTGCTGTACCTGCGTGGGCACGACTCCGTCCTTTTCGAGTTCAAGGGACGGTGGGTCTCTCCCCCGAAGCCTATCTCCCCGATCGCGGGCGTGGGCCCGTCTTCACCGGCCTTGCAACGGCTTCTGGAGCGGCCCTTCACCCTGTTGTTGGGGGACCAGTGGCAGGACGAGCGCGTGGTGCTGGAGGGGGACTTCCGCGAGCGGCTGTGCAAGGGACTCGCGAAGGAAGGCGAGACGAGCGACGCACTCCACTGGCTGCCGCTGAGCGCCCTCACCGAGCAGTACGTGCTCCGCTTCGGGGAGAAGCACCTGAACACCCAGTTCCAGAGTGTGTTCAGGAGCGTCGAGACCTCGTCTCCCCTGCTTGCGGCGCTGGCGCGGCGGCTCGTGCCCGGAGTCCACATCACCCTGCTGCGGCTCCCCGTACTGGAGCACGTCCTGGCCGAGCAGCGGCCCGAACTCACGCTCTATGCCATCCAGCCGCCGGAGCCCGGGGCGGACCCGGACACGCCGGGGACGATGATGCGGCGCGAGGCTGGTTCGGACAGTTGGGAGCCCATCTGCGAGCTGTCCCGGTCGTTCGACGCGCAGCGGGAGCTCGTGGTGCTCCGGCTCTACAGCGGCTACCTGCCGGAGGACACCTTCAGTACGCCCCTCCTCACCGAGGACCACTACCTCCTGGGTGTCCATGAGCTGAAGGACCTGCCTCCTCCCGAGCTCTACGACTTCATCGCGGGCCGGCTGAACAACCAGCCCGTCCTCCTGCTGGGGATGTCGATGCTGTCCTGGCATCACCGCATGCTGCTCCACCGGCTCTTCGAGATGAGGGCGCTGCCGCGTGGAAGCGCTGTGCTCCTCGAACCCGAGGCGGGGAAGAAGGAGCGACGCCTGTGGGAGAGCGGCACGTGCCTGCCGGGCAAAGTCGGCGTGCAGGTCATCGAATCCGGGGCTTCTGAGCTGGTGTCGTCGCTCGACACGTTCGCGGAGCTGAGGGGGCCATGAGCGAACAGGAGCGAGTCAATCCCTTTCCAGGCCCGAGGCCCTATCAGGCGCAGGAGCGCGAGCGTTTCCTGGGGCGGGAGGAGGTCACGCGGTTGCTGGCCAACAGCATCCTGGCCCACCCGTGTGTCACGCTCTTCGGCCCATCCGGGTCGGGCAAGTCATCGCTGATGCAGGCCGGGGTGGTGCCGCTGCTGGAGGAGCAATACGGCTTCCGCACGGTGCGCGTGGATGCGTGGCTGACGGGAGAGGTACCCCTGGAGCGGCTGGCGAGGGCGATGTTCTCCGGCTTCGAGCTGGGAGAGGTGCCTGCGGGGATGGGGCTGCCCGAGGCGATGGATGAGGCCATCCGGTTGGCGGAGCGGTCTTCGGAGCGGCCCATCCTCATCTTCCTGGACCAGTTGGAGCAGTTGCTATTGCCGGACCGGGAGCCTGGGCCCGTGGGCCAGTTGTTGAAGAGCCTGGGGATGCTGGCGCGCAAGCCCATCCAGGGACTGCAACTGGTGCTGTCTCTGAGAGAGGACTACCTGGGGAGGTTTCGGGACAGGGCGCGGGGGCGGAAGGTCCTATGGGAGCAGGGCTTCCGGCTAGGGCCGCTCACGGTGGGGGAGACGGTGACGGTGGCGTCCCGGCTGGCGGAGCTGGGCGTGCCGGCGCAGCGGTGGCAGGAGGAGGAGGTCCGCCGGCTGATGCTGCAGGTGCGGGGGGCGGGACAGGCGGAGACGGACGAGGCGGAGGTGCAGGCGGCGTTCGCGCAGATTGTGTGCCGTGCGCTGTGGGAGGAGCGAGCGGAGAAGGGAGGCGTGGCGGGGGCGGTGGATGCGGAGCCCATCCTGCACAGGTACCTGGCAGCGACGCTGGAGGCGTTGGGGCCGCTGAAGGCGGATGCGCGGCGGCTGCTGGAGGAGCACCTGGTGGCGAGCGACGGCACGCGGACGCTGCTGATGGAGCAGCAGGCGCGGGCGGTGCTGCCTCAGGGGGAGGCGGAGACGGTGCTGTCGAGCCTGGAACGGGCGGCGGTTCTGAGGGCAGAGGAACACCGGGGAAGCCGCTACTTCGAACTGGGGCATGACTGGCTGGCGAGGAAGGTGCTGGAGCTCCAGCGGGAGCGGCTGGGGCGGGAGGAGGAGGAGCGGAGGAGGCAACGGGAGCGGGCCAGCCGGCGCAGGCTGGTGCTCGTCGCATCGGTGTCATTGGCAGTGGCACTGCTGATGGGGGGCTTGCTGCTCTGGGCGTTGAGCGCGAAGCGTCAGGCCGTGGAGCAAGCCGTGATGGCAGGTGCTCAGGAATGGATGGCGCGCGAGCAGTCCGATATCTCGATCAAGATGCTTTCAGAGATCCGCCATCCAGAGAAGGTTCATGGGTGGGCTGAACTTTCGAATACGGCGCTGGTCTCGAGCCGTCTCGTGGCGGAACTCCCTGCTTCGAAGCCGCTCAATTCCGCCGCGTTCAGCCCGGATGGGGAGCGGGTGGTGACGGCTTCAGAGGATGGGACGGCGCGGGTGTGGCGAGCGGGCGGGACGGGCATGCCGGTGGTGCTGAGGGGGTACGAGGAGCCGCTCAATTCCGCCGCGTTCAGCCCGGATGGGGAGCGGGTGGTGACGGCATCCTGGGATGGGACGGCGCGGGTGT
>NZ_RAWC01000374.1:0-4178 GCF_003611685.1 Corallococcus sp. CA049B
GGGCTGGAGCGGCTGGTGGGCGCGGGCACGAGCGTGTCCGCGCTGGGCATCTGCGTGGGGATGATGGTGACGACGCCGCGCTACCTGTCCGCGCTGGCCTCCGGGGAGCGCTCGTTGTTCGGGCTGGAGCGCATGTCGGAGTCGGGCGTGCCCATGCGGGCGTTGGCGGTGACGTGGGCGCTGGTGCTGGGGTTCGTGAACCTGGGGGACCTGTCGGAGCTCTTCGCGCTCTCCGCCATCGCGGTGCTGATGCAATTCGGTGTCACGGCGACGGCGCTCGCGGTGCTGTCGCTGCGGCGGGAGCGGAACCTGCGGCCGGTGCACGCGCTGCTGGCGGTGCCCACGCTGGTGCTGGGGCTGACGCTGGTGGCCTTCGGCGCGAGCGCGCGGGAGGCGGCGGTGGCGTCGGTGGCGGTGCTCGCGGGGCTGGCGTTGATGCAGCTGTCACGGCCGAGGGAGCCAGCGCCCGTCCGCCTGCCCTGACGCCTTCGCACGTCAGGAGAGCGGGCAGGCCTGGGGACAACCCGGCACGTTGTGTTGCGAAGGGGGGACCGGGCCGGGAGACTCGCGAGGCGATGCTCGGGTATCAGGCGAATGCGCAGTGGCGGGACATGTCTGACTTCGTGGTGCACTTCACGAAGCCGGGGCCCCCGTACCACGACGCCTACCAGAACATGATGAGCATCCTGGGAGCGCGCACGCTCATCCCGGGTGCGGAGGGGTTTGGCATCGCGCGAAGGGAGGCGGTGGTGGCGGACCGGCACCGCTCGGTGTGCTTCAGCGAGATTCCGTTGGATCAGCTCGCGAGGCTGGTGCAGCGCCGGAGCCTGTACGGCATCGCCTTCCGGAAGAGCTTCATCCTGTCGCAGGGCGGAGGCCCTGTCTGGTACGTGCAGTACGGCTCGCCCGCGCACCTGGCGATGAAGCACCAGCTGGACCAGGCCCTGGCGTCGAAGGAGCCCCAGAAGGAGCCCGTGTGGGCGGTGACGCCCTTCGTGGACATCCAGGGTGACGCGCACAACGCCCCCTACAGCTACCGCTTCGACTGGGAGCGCGAGTGGCGCGTCCCGGGCCTCATGCGCTTCACGGAGTACGACGTCGCGGCGCTCTTCCTGCCCGAAGAGGTCCACACCGTGGCGAGGGACTTCTTCGCCTGGGCCGTGCGCGAGCGCGCGGGTCCGGGCTACTTCTGCCCGGTGTTGGATCCGGGCTGGAAGGCGGAGCAGATCATGGAGGCGCTGGCGAAGCACACGCAGGCGCCGGTCGTGACGGAGCCCAAGAGCGCGCCGGGGTGACCCACCTCAAGCCTTGTGCTTCTTGAGACGTCGCTCCAGGTGGGCAACAGGCGAGAAGAAGTAGGCCCGTCCGACCTGATCCCTCTCCAGGAACCCCGCGGCTTCGAGGTCGAGCAGGTCCTGCCGGGCGGTTTGATAGACCACTCCGTGCCGGCGCCGGTGCGACTGGATGTCGTAGCGCGCGGCCGGATTTTGAAGGGCATGCGCCAGCAGCTCCCGCTGCCGGGGATTGAGGCCCGCATCCTTCTTGAGGAGATGCTCCACCTGCCGGGCCTCGTGCCCCTTCCGCTCCAGATACGCGTAGAGGTCATCGGTCGCGCGTTGGATGACGTCCAGTTGGTGCAGGAGGAAGTAGGTGAGGTCTCCCTGGTCCGTCTCCGTGAACAGGAACGCCCGGCTGTATTGCATCTGGGCGCGCTGGATGATCCGGGAGATGGAGAGGAACTCCGCGATCCAATATCCCTCCCGGATCATGCACCAGTAGAACAGGGCCCGTGCGGTGCGGCCGTTTCCATCCACGAAGGGATGGTCATAGGCGAGCATGAAGTGAATGACGATGGCGCGCACGACGGGATGGATGAAGACACTCCCGTCGGAGCCATTCGCGAACGCACAGAGCTTCCGCAACCGGCCGGGCAGTTCACTGGCGTCAGGGGGGACGTGGAGGATTGCTCCACTCGCCCGGTCCTGGACCGTGATGGACTCATCATCGCGCCGCAAGCGGCCCTCTTCGCCAGCGTCGAGCGTGTCACGCGTGATGGTTTCGTGAAGCTCCAGGAGCAGTGAGGTCGTCAGGGGCACATGCGCATTCCGGCGCATCAGCTCCATGGCCTGGAAGTTGTTGAAGATCATCCGCTCGTCCTTGGTCCGAGGCGGACGTCCCTGCTCCAGCATCTCCCTGGCGACCTTTCGGGTCGTGGAGGCGCCCTCCAGCTGACTGGAGGTGATGGCTTCCTCCATCAACGATTCGACGATGTAGCGCTCACGGACGCCTGAGTTGGCCAGTTGAGGGCCCGCCAGCTCCAGCCCCTTTCCAAGCTGCCGGTCCATCCGATGCAGCGCTGAAAGGAGCCCGTCGGGACGGGTGAAGCAGAATGGCTGCCCCGTCTTGTCCTGGAGCGGCAGCTCGGCGCTCAACGTGGTTCGTGCCGTCTTGACCCGGTACCACCACTCCTCATGCGTCATGCCCTCGGGCGCGGGATGACGGCGAAGCTCGTCCCAGTGGAGATAGCGCCCGTCGGGCTCAGGCCCCACCGGCTTGCGCTCCAGCAGGGCGACAAGCCGCTCTGTCCCTGAGCTGGCGACCGCCTGTACGAACGCATGGAGGTCGGGAGGCGTCGCGGGGAGTCGCATGGGCTTGAACTACCAATCTACTACTAATTTCGCGGGAAATTAGTAGTCGCCTACCGCACACGCTCGATGCGGTGCTTTCGGCCCTTGATGCGGCCCTCACTCAGTCGCTGGAACGCGACCTTCACCACGCGCTTGGACACGGCGACGAAGGCGTGATGGTCGTGGATTTCAATCTTGCCCACGTCCTCCGCCTTGAGGCCTCCCGCCTCGCCCGTCAGTGCGCCCAGGATGTCTCCGGGCCGCATCTTGTCCTTGCGCCCCGCGGAGATGGACAGCGTCTCCCAGCCGGAGATGAGCGACACGCCCGGCACGTTCTCCGGCACCAGCGCGTCCACGTCCCCCTTCTCCAGCTTCACGCCCGTCGTCGCTTCGATGTCCTCCACCTTGCGGCTGTCCGAGCGCGTCACCAGCGACAGCGCCAGCCCGCGACGGCCCGCGCGCCCCGTGCGGCCAATGCGATGCACGTACGCTTCCGGCTGCTGCGGCAGCTCGTAGTTCACCACCGCGTCCAGCGCCTCCACGTCGATGCCCCGGCCCGCCACGTCCGTCGCCACCAGCACGCGCGTGCTGTGATTGCGGAACTTCGCCATCACCCGGTCCCGGTCGAACTGCTCCAGGTCGCCCTGCAAGCCGTCCGCGCTCACGCCCGCCTGCACCAGCGCGCGCGTCAGCTCCACCACCACCGCCTTGAAGTTGCAGAACACGATGGCGGAGGCCGGCTGGTGCTGGCGCAACAGTCGCAGCAGCAGGCCCTGCTTCTCCTCCGGCGTGCACGCGTACGCCACCTGCTGGATGTCCGGCGCGGCCTCCTCCTGCGCCAGCGACACCCGCACGGGGTCCTTCTGGAACGCGCGGCTCAGCTTCTCGATGTCGTCCGGGAACGTCGCGGAGAAGAGCACCGTCTGCCGCTTGGAAGGCGTCGCCCCGAGCACCCGCTCCATGTCCTCCCGGAAGCCCATGTCCAGCATCCGGTCCGCTTCATCCAGCACCACCGTGGCCAGGTGCCGCGTGTCCAGCACCTCGCGGTCCAAGAGGTCGATGATGCGCCCGGGCGTCCCCACGCCGATGTGCACGCCCTTCTCCAGCGCCTCCACCTGCGGCCGGATGGGCGACCCTCCCGCGAGCGCCAGCACCTGCACGCCCGGCATCCGCCGCGCCAGCCGGCGAATCTCTCCCGCCACCTGCGCGCACAGCTCGCGCGTGGGGCAGAGCACCAGCGCCTGGAGCCGCCGGTCCTGCGTGAGTTTCACCTTCTGCAGGATGGGCAGCGCGAACGCCGCCGTCTTCCCGCTGCCCGTGCGGGCCTGGCCCACCAGGTCCTTTCCCTGCAACAGCACCGGGATGCTCTGCGCCTGGATGGGGGTGGCGGTCTTGAACTCCAGCTCCTCCAGCACCTGGAGCAGCGGGGGTGACAGCGCGAGCGCGGAGAATTCCATCGGAGCCTCGGGGGACGGAGGCACGGGGCGCCTCGGGAGAACGCGCCCTTGTAGCAGCCTTCCCACGCCGGACAAGCCCGGCGCCCCCCTACCC
>NZ_RAWC01000375.1:0-4155 GCF_003611685.1 Corallococcus sp. CA049B
GACAGCCTCAAGGGCGCCTACCTGTACTTCGAGGTCCGCCGCGCCGGGCAGGCAGTCGACCCCGCCCCCTGGCTGGCCCCCGCCACGGCGGCTGCCGGGACGCCGTGACACTGTCTGCCTTGATGCGCTGCGTCCAAGATGAAGGGGCGTTAGAAGTCGGTGGTCGTCGGTGGACCAAGGAGGCCCTCGCGTGGACCTGATGGGTGGGATGCAGGAGGCGATGCGCCGCGTGCTGGTGGCGCGGGGTGTGGAGTCGGAGACGGTGAACGTGGGTGGGCAGGCGGTGCACCACTACGCGCTGGAGGGGCAGGGCAAGGGACCTCCGGTGGTGCTGGTGCACGGGCTGGGCGGGTCCGCCAACGGCTTCGGGCGCACGTTCTTCGGGCTGGCGAAGCGCTTCTCCCGCGTGCTCGCGCCGGACCTGCCGGGCCACGGCTTCTCCAGCGAGTACTGCGGCGGCCCCACCTGCGTGCAGAGCCAGTTCGACGTGCTGCGCGCCTACTTCGAGCAGGTGGTGAAGACGCCTGCCCTCGTGGTGGGCAACTCGCTGGGCGGGGCCATGGCCGTCAACCTGGCCTCCGAGCACGCCGCCTGGGTGAAGGCGCTGGCGCTGGTGGCCCCCGCGGGCGCGGAGCTGACGCCGCAGGCGCTGGCGGCGCTCCTGGGGCACTTCGCGGTGAAGTCGAGCGCGGACGTCCGCGCCCTGACGCGCAAGCTCTTCCACCGGCCGCCCCTGGGCGCGCTGCTGCTCGCGCCGGCGCTGAGCAGGCTCTACACGACGCCCACGGTGCAGGCGCTGGCGGCGGACGCGCTCGCGACGCAGGCGAGCATCGCGCCGCAGGCGGTGCGGGATTTGAAGATGCCGGTGCTCTTCCTCTGGGGCGGCAGTGAGCGGCTCCTGCCCCCGGAAATCCTCGCCTGGTACCGGCAGCACCTGCCCGCCCAGGCGGAGGTGCACGTGGTGGAGGGCTTCGGCCACGTGCCGCAGATGGAGCGGCCGGACGCGTTCGTGTCCCACCTGGTGGGCTTCGCGGACCGGGCCCGCCTCTAAGGGCGGGAATCGTCCGGCGGGCCGGGTGTAGACTCGGGGGCCTTGCGACGGCCCCTTCCACCCGACCCCCGAGGACGCGCTCCCGTGACCCGTTTCCCGAAGCCGTGGCGCATGGGATTCGCCGCGCTCCTGTTGTGGGGCGCGCCCGCGCTCGCGCAGAAGCCAGGGGACGCGGCGGGCCGGGAGGAATCCGCGTACCGCCAGCTGGAGCTGTTCGCGCGGGTGCTCTCCTACGTGGAGAACAACTACGTGGAGAGCGTGGACAGGAAGACGCTCATCCAGGGCGCCATCCAGGGGATGCTCGACACGTTGGATCCGCACACCCTCTTCATGCCTCCGGAGGTCTTCCGGGAGATGAAGATCGACACGTCCGGCGAGTTCGGCGGCCTGGGCATTGAAATCGCGCGCAAGGGCGACCGGCTGGTGGTGGTGGCGCCCATCGACGACACGCCCGCCGCCCGCGCGGGCATCAAGGCCGGGGACGAGCTGCTCGCCATCGACGGGGAGAGCACCCAGGGCATGGACCTGGGCCGCGCGCTCCAGAAGATGCGCGGGCCGGCGGGGGGCCGCGTGCTGCTCACGCTCATGCGCGCGGGCTTCAACGCGCCCCGGGAGCTGGCCATCCTGCGCGACCACATCCGCATCGTGTCCGTGGAGAGCGCGCTCTACGGCGGCATCGGTCACGTGAAGGTGAAGAACTTCCAGGACCGCACGGACCAATCGCTGAAGAAGGAGCTGGACCGGCTGCGCGCGCTCAACGGCGGCAGGGAGCTGGACGGCCTGGTGCTGGACCTGCGCAACAACCCCGGCGGCCTGTTGGATCAGGCCGTGGCCATGAGCGACCGCTTCCTGCCGGGCAACCTGCCCATCGTGTCCACGCGCGGGCGCGACGGCCGCAACGCCTCCGAGGAGAAGAGCCGCGACCGCGACACGGAGAAGGACTACCCGCTGGTGGTGCTGGTCAACGCGGGCAGCGCCTCCGCGTCGGAGATCGTCGCGGGCGCGCTCCAGGACCACGGCCGCGCGGTCATCATGGGCACGCAGACCTTCGGCAAGGGCAGCGTGCAGACCATCATCGAGCTGGAGGACGGCTCCGGCCTGAAGCTCACCATCGCGCGCTACTACACGCCCAAGGGCCGCAGCATCCAGGAGAAGGGCATCACCCCGGACTTCCTGGTGCCGGAGGACGCCTCCGGGAAGGCGGGGAGTGAGGCGCCGCGGGAGAAGGACCTGCGGGGCCACTTCAAGGCGGAGCCGTCCCAGACGACGTCGGAGGTCGCGGCCCAGCCCCGGACCCTGCCCGCGAACCTGAAGGACTGGGCGGTGACGGCGAAGCTCGCGGATCCACAGCTGAGGATTGCGCTCAACTACCTCCATGGGTTGGCGCCCGCGCCCGCGCCCCGGGCGTCCGGGAGCACCGCGGGTCGCTGAAACCCCCTTTCGAGGTGGCGTTCCGCCTCGGAGTGCGTGTAATGCGCACAGCAACGAGGGAGACCGGATGCGACGTCCTTTCAATCGCGCGCTGCACGCGACGCTCAGTGGCTGGCTGGTGGGAATGCTGGCCGTGGGCCCCGCCGCCGCGCAGCAGCAACACGTACCGCTGCGGCTGATGCCGCGAACGCTGCCGGCGGCGGCGGGCCCCCGCGTGGCGGTGGTGGCCATTCCCGTGGATGCCTCGCTGGAGGGTGAGGCGCTGGCGCTGACGCACTGGGCGGAGCAGGCCGTGGCCCGCTCCGGCCGGCTGGAGCTGGTGCGGCTGACGGACGCGCTGGATGCGCAGGGCGCGGCCGCGCGCCAGGAGAAGGCGGTCGAGGGCAACGCCGCGTTCAAGGACGGCGCGAAGGCCTACGACGAGCTGGACACCGTGAAGGCGCTCCAGAGCTTCGACAAGGCGGTGAAGGCCTACGAGCAGTCGGACCTGTCGCGCGCGTTCCCGCTGCTCAGCCGCGCGCGGGTGATGAAGGCGGCGACGCAGGGGGTCAACGGCGAGAACAAGGCCGCGGAGCTGGAGATTCGCGGCGTGCTCGCGGTGGATCCGCGCGCCACCTTCAACGCCAACTTCTTCCCGCCCGAGTCCATGGCGTTCGTGGAGAAGGAGCGCAAGGCGCAGCTGGACGGCGCGCAGGCCACGCTGAACGTGAGCACGCAGCCCGCCGCCGCGCAGGTGTTCGTGGACGGCACCTACAAGGGCGTGTCCCCGCTGGCGCTCACCGGCCTGACGCGCGCGGACCACTACGTGACGCTGGTGGCGCCGGGCTACGCCGTGACGGAGGGGCGGGCTCGCGAGGGCGAGGCCTCCTTCACGCTCGCGAAGCTGCCGGTGCAGCAGCGCTACGCGGCGCTCGTGGAGCGCATCGCGAAGAACCCCGACGACGAGGAGCGGGACCAGGCGCTGCAGGAGTTGGGCGCGCTCGCGGGCGTGCCGCAGGTGCTGGCGCTGCTGGTGCGCGGCGGTCCGGGCAACGCGCCGCTGACCGTCACCGGCCTGCGCATGGACGTGGCGGACGGCCACAACCTGGCGTACGCGCTGGGCCAGGTGCCGCGCGGCGACGCGATGGCCACGGGCTCCGAGGCGCTCCTGACGGGCCTGGTCGCCCAGGACGCGGCGCGCGTGGACGGCAAGCCGGTGAAGCACTTCGCCAGCGGCGGGGGCGTGAGCCGCAAGACCGCGGGCTACGTGCTGCTGGCCACGGGCGTGGCGCTGCTGGCGGGCGGCATCTACTTCGGCCTGGAGTCCTCCTCCAAGGCGGACGCGTTCAAGACCGCGCCGCAGGGCAGCACGCGCGCGGAGGACCTGAAGAGCACCGGCAAGACGTACGCGCTGGTGGCGGACATCGGCGTGCTGGCGGGCCTGGTGTCCGCGGGCGCCGGCAGCTACCTGGCGTTCTACAAGAAGGGTGGGGGCTCGTCGTCCAGCGCCCCCGCGAGCCCTCCGGCGGAGAAGGCCGCGCCGGCCCGTGATGAAAAGCCCATGAAGGAGGCGCTGCCCATGCCGCCGCCTCCGCCCGCCGCGAAGACGGAGCCGGCCCCCAATGCGAACGCCACGTCCACGCCCGCCCCCGAGCCGGCCCCGGCGAACAACCCGCCGCCCCCTGTCTTCGAGC
>NZ_RAWC01000376.1:0-4045 GCF_003611685.1 Corallococcus sp. CA049B
ACCCCTCGCATCCCGACACCGCCGCTGACGAATCGCCACCGACGTCTTGACAGTCAAACTGTCACAACCTACTGTCAGGTTCGTGAGCACGCCCAAGACACAGACGGAGTGGAAGCTGGCCGCGCTGGCGGAGGAGGTGGGCGTTTCGCCTCGCACCGTCCGCTATTACGTCCAGCGGGGCCTGTTGCCCGCGCCGCCCTTCAAGGGGCCGGACACGGTCTACGGGGAGGAGCACCGGGTGCGGCTCAAGGCCATCCGGGTGCTCCAGGCCCGGTTCCTGCCACTGGACGCCATCCAGGCGGAGCTCTTGCGGCTGTCGCCGGAGGAGCTGCGCCGGCTGGCGGAGACGCCGGTGGGCGCGGGGACGCCGCCGGTGCCGGAGGACGTCCCCCGGATGCCCCCGAAGCGGCCGGGAAAAGACCCGACGGTGGAGGTGGCGCGTTACCAGCGCTGGCTCCTGGCGCCGGGGTTGGAGTTGCACGTGTCGGAGCAGGCGGAAGCGAAGGTCCGGGCGCTGGCGGAGCGGGTGCGCGCCCTCATCGAGGAGTCCGAGGAAGGAACGCTGTCATGAACGAGCAGGCGAAGTGTGGGCTGTTCACGCGTGAGGGGGCCCAGGTGCCCCTGCAGGGAGTGGAAGTCACCGGTGAGCTGCTCGGGGGGCACGCGCGGGTGCGCGTGACGCAGCGCTACCGCAACGACGAGAAGAAGCCGGTGGAGGCCCTCTACACCTTCCCCCTGCCCTCCGACGCGACGCTCAGCGCCTTCTCCATGACGTGCGCGGGCCGCCGCGTGGCCGGCGTGGTGAAGGAGCGCGAGGCCGCCTTCCGCGCCTACGACGACGCCATCACCGAGGGTCACGGCGCGGCGCTGCTGGACCAGGAGCGCGCCAACGTCTTCACCGCGCAGGTGGGCAACCTGCTGCCGGGCGAGGAGACGCTGGTGGAGGTGGAGTTCCTGCAGACGCTCACCGCGGAGGAAGGCAGCGTGCGCTGGATGCTGCCCACGCTGGTGGCGCCCCGGTACATCCCCGGCGCGGTGCACGGCGACCGCACCGGCCACGGCAGCGCGGCCCCCACGACGCGGGTGCCGGACGCGGACCGCATCACCCCGCCCACGAGCCTGAACGTGGACTACGGGCTGCGCATGGACCTGCTCATCGACGTGGGCCGGGACGTGGTGGTGGAGAGCCCGTCCCACCGCATCACCGTCGCGAAGGACGGCACCCGCACGCGGGTGAGCCTGCAGCGCGATTCGTTCCTCAAGAACTTCGCGGGCAACGAGGTGGCGCTGGACCGGGACGTGGTGCTCACGATGCGCAACGCCAACCCGGACGTGATGCTCACGCCCGTGGTCACCCACCGGAAGGCGGAAGGGCCGGGCACGTTCGCGCTCACGGTGGTGCCGGACCTGCTGAACCTGGCGACGACGCCGCCCCGGCAGGAGGTGGTGTTCGTGGTGGACACGTCCGGCTCCATGTCCGGCGACAGCCTGCCCCAGGCCCAGGCCGCGCTCCGGCTGTGCCTGCGCCACCTGCGTGAAGGCGACCGCTTCAACGTCATCGCGTTCGAGAACGCGTTCCGCTCCTTCTCCGCGCAGACGGTGCCGTTCACCCAGCGCACGCTGGAGCAGGCGGACGCGTGGGTCGCGGGGCTCAAGGCCTACGGCGGCACGGAGCTGCTGGAGCCCATGGTCACCGCGATGAAGGCGGCGCCGGACGGCGTGGTGGTGCTGCTGACGGACGGCCAGGTGGGCAACGAGAATGAAATCCTCGAAGCGGTGCTCGCGGCGCGCGGGGCGGGGCGGGTGTTCTCGTTCGGCATCGGCACCAACGTGAGCGACGCGCTCCTGCGCGACCTGGCGCGGCGCACGGATGGCGCGGTGGAGTTCATCCACCCGGGAGAGCGCATCGACGAGAAGGTGGTGGCGCAGTTCTCGCGGGCGCTCGCGCCGCGCGTCACCGACCTGGAGGTCCGCTTCGACGGCGTGGAGGCCAGCGAGCTGGCACCGGCCACGCTGCCGCCGCTGGTGGACGGCACGCCGTGGACGCTCTTCGGGCGCTATGCGCAGGCGGGCACGGGCAGCGTGACGCTGAAGGGGAAGTCGGGCCGGGAGCCCTTCTCCCTCACGGTGCGGCTGGAGCTGCCCGCGCAGTCGGACCGGCCGGTGGTGGAGAAGTTGTGGGCCGCCGAGCGCATCCGGGGCTGGATGGACGCGGGGCTGGTGGGCCGGCGCGCGGAGGCGATGAAGGAGCGCATCGTGCGGCTCGCCGTCGAGCACCAGCTGGCCACGCGGTACACGTCCTTCGTGGTGGTGGAGGAGCGCCAGGGTGACCGCCGCGCGTCCGGCACGCCGGAGACGCGCGTGGTGCCGGTGAACGCGCCCGCGGGCTGGAGCATGTTCAACCAGGCCGCTCGGGGCGAGGACGACGAGCACGTGCCGGAGGGCGGACTCGTGGACGCGCTCGCGCCGGCGCCGCGGCCCGCGCTGAGGCGGATGGCCTCGAAGTCGATGCCCGCGCCCGCGGCGATGCCCGGAGGGGTCGGCCGTTCCCGGGGCGGCGCGGTGCCCCCGCCGCCTCCGAGCATGGCCGCGCCCGCGCCCGCGCCCGCGCGCGACCTGGGGCCGGAGCCCACCACCGGGTCCTCCTTCCAGGCGGAGTTCGCGGATGGCTCCGGGCCCATGGGAGGCAGGGCCGCGCCCATGGAGCAGGAGTCCGCGAAGAACGCGAAGAAGGACAAGGGCGGCCTCTTCGACCGGCTGATGTCCGCCGCGAAGCCGCGCAAGGCCGCCGACCGCACCCTGGAGTCCGCTCCGGAGCTGGAGGCCCGGCGCGAGCAGAAGGCGGAGGTGTTCTACGAGCAGGAGGAGGTCCTGCCGCTGTCCGTGGCGGATGCGTCCATTCCCACCGAGGACGTGGGCGGCCTCCTGGGCCAGCAGCTCGCGAACGGGCTGTGGGCCGGCACGGGTGAGGGGCCGGAGCCGGTGCGCCAGGCGCGCGCCACCGCGCGGGTGCTCCTGGTGCTCCTGCGCGAGGGCATCACCAGCAGCCACCCGCTGCACGGCGCGCAGGTGAAGAAGGCCGTGGACGCGCTGCTCGCGCTGGCCTCGCAGCTGGGCCAGGCGCCGGACGTGGCGGAGCTGGCGCTGGGTGTGGCGTGGCTGGTGGCGGCGGGTCCGCGCACGCGGGGCCGCATCGAGCAGGCCGCGAAGCCCCTTCCCGGCCTGGACGGACGGCTGGGGGACACGGCCGCGCTCCGCCAGCACGTGGAGACGCTGGCGACGCGGTAGGCGCCGCGTGGCGTCACCCGGGCCCCGTGCCTCCCTTCCAGGAGGACCGGGGTCCCGGGTCTCCCGTCTTTCCGCGGGGGTCGACTAGGGTGGGCGCTCGCATGGTCCTCGCGCCCTTCGTCCTGGCCGTCCTCATCGCAGCGCAGCCCGGTCCTTCGCCCCGGGGAGCCGCGGCCCCTCCCGCCGTGTCCGCGCCGCCGCTCGTGGCGAGCGAGGAGGCCTGCGCCGCCGAGTCCGACTACGCGGCGGGCTTCGACGCGCTGGTGCGCGGACAGGATGCCCAGGCGCTGGAGTTGTTGGAGCGCGTGCTGCGGGTGTGTCCCGGGCATCCGTACGCACCGGAGCTGGCGCGGCTGGCGCGGACGCGGCTGGAGCCGGGCGCGCGGCTGGCACAGGACACGCTGGCGAGGCCGGTGGTGGCGGAGCCAGAGACGTCCGTGGAGGGACCGTCGAAGGGAGCCCGGGCGTCGCTGACCGTCGTGCAGACGCTGCACGGCATCACCCAGGGCATCCTGCTGTGCGAAATCTCCAACTGTCAGGACGGGCGCGCGTACGTGGCGGTGTCGCTGCTGGGCGGCGGCGCGGGGGCGGCGATTTCGCTGCTCGCCACCCGGAGCGGGCTGACGCAGGGCCAGGCGGCGGCCATCAACTCCGGCACGGTGTGGGGCTTCGGGTATGGCCTGGCGTCCATTGGCTCGCTCGACCTGGACGGGGACAGCTCCACGGGGGCGGTGATGGCGGGGGAGCTGGGCTTCAC
>NZ_RAWC01000377.1:0-4022 GCF_003611685.1 Corallococcus sp. CA049B
GCCGTGGCTGATGGCCGGTGGGGGCGGCTTGGGCGGCCTGGGGGCTTCTGGCGGCGGTGCCTTCGCGGCCTGGGCCCTCAGCGTGTCCACCTCCTTGCGCAGCCGGAGGACCTCCGCGGAGAGCTGGGCGTAGGAGTCCCGCACCAGCCCGTTGAACACGCGCTGCCGGCCCAGGGTCTCGTTGATCAACACCTGGCACGTCTTGCGGAAGGCCCACTTGGCCAGCAGCACCGCCTGTCCCATGCCGGCGCGGTGCGTGTGCAGCGGCAGGGCCCGCGTGGTGTCCGCGTTCTCCTCCAGCGCGTGCATGTTGAAGGTCAGCGGATCCACGCGCGGCTCCACGCCGTCCTCCGGCACCTCCGCCGGTTCCGACGTGGGCAGCCCGCGCACGCGCAGGCGCTCCTCGATGCGGGCCACCAGGGCCCTCGTGGGAATGTCCCGTCCGAGCAGCTTCATCGGTGTGTCTCCTCCACGATGCGCGCCATCTCTTCCCGGTACGCCGCGACCACCTGGGGCCACGTGTGCCGTTGCGCGTAGATGCGGGCCCGCTGGCCCATCGCGTCCCGGGCCTCGCCCACCTCGCGCAGCCCTTCGACGAACGACGCGAGCCCCCGGTACACCCGGCCCGCGCCACTGCGCTCCACCTGTCCCACCAGCACGTCCGAGTGCCCGTTCACCAGCACCGGCGTGCCTTGAGCGAACGCCTCCAGCGTCAGGAGCGACAGGCTCTCGAACTTCGACGGCACCACCACCGCCAGCGCTCCCGCCAGCGCGTCGTGCTTGTCCTGTTCGGAGATGCGCCCCACGTGCCGCACGCCCTCGCCGCTCACGTCCATGTGGGCCTCGCCCGCGAGCACCAGCTCCGGCGCGTCCTGGTAGCTGCCGCGCAGCTGGCGGTGGAACTTCAGCAGGTCCGGCACGCCCTTGCCCGGCTCCAGCCGGCCCACGTAGAGCAGGTAGCGGCCGTGCACGCCGTACTTCGCCCGGAAGCGGTCGGGCACCGCCGGCAGCGCGTCCACGCCCACGCCCACCACGCGCGCCCGCGCATGGTGCGGGTGGAAGCGCCCGAGCATCGCGACCTCCTCCGGCGTGTTGCACATCAGCACCCGGGGGCGGTTGAACACGTCCCCGTAGACGCCGAAGCGGATGGGCGGCTCGTCATGCGCGGTGGGCACCAGCATCGCGCGGTCCGACACCAGCGGCAGCCCCCACGCCGTGGGCGCGTAGAGGTACGTGAAGAACAGGTAGCCGTCGTACGCGTCCTGCGTGGTGGCCAGGTGTTCCATGAGCCCGGGGCTCAGCGGTCCCTGCTCGGCCACCCACTGTTCTTCACGCAGCCGCTCGTTGCCGTGGCCGAACACGTGGCGCGACAGGTCGTTGAACGCGTGGATGTTGCGCGTGCGCGTCACCGGGAAGCGCAGCACCTTCGTGCTGCCAATGCGGTCCTCGCCGGGCGGGAAGGTGTTCTCCCACGTCAGGTGGTTCTTCGCGCAGGTCGTCACCACCGTGACGTCCCAGTGCGGCGACAGGTGCTCCGCCACTTGCGCGGCGTGGCTCTCCGCGCCGCCCGTCACCTCGCCATAGCGCTGCACCACCAGCGCCACGCGCGGCCGCTTCGCCGGGGCCCTGCGCGGACGGGGCGGCGGCGCCACCACGCCCTCCAGCGCTCGCGTCAGCGACACCTGCGCGGCGGTGGGAGAGAAGTGCTGGAGCCTGCGCGCCTGCCCGTCGAGCACGGCCCGGCGCAGGTCCTGGTCCTCGGTCAGGTCCACCGCCAGCTCCGCGAGGAACGCGAAGCGCTTCTGGTCGAACGCGACGCCCGCGCCGCCCAGCGTCTCCGGCACCGCCGCCGCCGCGTACGCGAGCACGGGCACCTCGGAGGCCATGGCCTCGATGATGGGCACGCTGAATCCCTCGTGCTCGCTCATGGAGACGAACACGGACGCGGAGCGGTACACGGCCACCAGCTCCGGATGCGACAGGCGCCCCAGGAAGTGCACCCCGCTCAAGTCCTTCATCTCGCGCTGGAGCGACTTGAAGTAGCGGCTGCCCGCCTCGTAGCCGCCGACCATCAGCAGGCGCGCCTGGGGACGGATGCGCAAGAGCTCCCGGTGCAGCGCGAGCAGGTCCTCGAAGCGCTTGTGCGGCATCACCCGGCTCACCGACACCAGGGTGGGGCCGGGCCCGGCCAGCTCCGCGAGCTTTCCCGCATCCGCCACGGACGCGGCGAAGCGCTCCTTCTCGATGAAGAGCTGCACGGTGTGCACGTTGCGGTGGCCCGCGACGCGCAGCTCCGCGCTGTTGTAGTCCGAGTCCCCGATGGACAGGTCCAGGAAGGGCGCCATCGCGGCCACCTGCGCGCGGCCGGCCACCAGCGCGTGCTCCAGCGGCGTGTCCCGGTAGAAGCGCGCGGGGCTGATGTTGTGGAACACCACGCCGCGCTTGCAGTCCAGGTGCATCAGCCGGCCGCTCAGCGGGGACGCGATGCCGTGGTGGTACAGCACCAGGTCGTCCGGCTTCGGCTTCAGCGTGAAGACGTGGCGGGCCAGGCCCTGCAGCCCTCCGGCGACCTCTTCCGCGTAGATGTCCCCCACGTGCCCCATGCGGCGCAGCAGGAGTTGCAGGTGGAGCGCGGCCTGACCGGAAGCGTCGCCGGGGCCGAAGCTTGGGATCAGCTGATGGACCGCCATGGAGGGCCGTGTGTACCACACGGGCATGGTATGAGGCGGCCCGTGTCGACCCCCGGACCCATCGCCTTCGACGCCACCCTGTGGGACGAGCCCACCACTGGCATCGGCCTGTACACCCGTTGCCTCGCGGAGGCGCTCGAAGCCCAGGGCGTCCGCCTGGACCGGATGGGGGCGCGCAAGTCCGGCGAGCACCCGCGCGGCGTCCAGAAGCGAACGTCCTGGACGCTGGCCACGCTGCCCCGGCTGCTCAAGGCCTCGCCGCCGCCCGTCTACCACGCGCTCAGCAACTTCAACCTGCCGCTGCGGCGCACGCCGGGCACCGCGTACGTGCTCACCGTGCACGACCTGGTGCCGTTGGATTTGCCGCACACCGTCTCCGCGCCGTACCGCTGGCAGTTCCGGCTGTGGCTCGCGCGCAGCCTGATGCTCGCGGACCGGCTGGTGTGCATCAGTGAATGCACGCGCCAGGACCTGGTGCGCCGCTTCCCCCAGGTGGAGCCGCGCACCGTGGTGGTGCCCAACGGCGTGGACCACGTGAACGCGGCCCCGCTGAACGAGGCGGACGAGGAGTTCCTCCACGCGCTCAACCTGCCCAGGGACTACGTGCTGTACGCGGGCTCGCTCGACGTGCGCAAGAACGTGGAGCTGGTGCTGGAAGCGCAGGAGCGGCTGCACGCGCGCGGTCGGCCCTTCACGCTCGTGCTCGCGGGGCAGGCCTGGTACGGCTCCGGCAAGGTGGAGAAGCGCATCGAGCGGATGCGCTCGGAGGGGCTGGACGTGCGGCCCCTGGGCTACCAGACCCCCGCCATTTTCTACGCGCTGATGCGCCGCGCGGCGCTGTTCGTCTTCCCCTCGCGCTACGAGGGCTTCGGCCTGCCGCCCCTGGAGGCCATGCGCCTGGGCACGCCCGCGGTGGTGTCCACTGCGGGCTCGCTGCCGGAGGTGTGCGGCGACGCCGCGCCCGCGGTGGATCCGGACGACGCGGAGGGCCTGGCGGCGGTCATCGACCGGCTGCTCCGTTCGCCGGAGGAGCGCCGCGCGCTGTCGGAGGCGGGCCAGCGTCAGGCCGCGAAGTTCACCTGGGCCCGCACCGCCGAAGGGACGCGGGCCGCTTACGATGCGGCGCTGCGCCACCGGTAGGGTTGGCACAGGCGCCCGTGGTCAACCGGCCCGCGAAGGGCCCCCCTGGAGGAACATGCGACTGCTCGTGTGGAGTGGAATCGTCTGCGGAATGCTGCTCGGGTGCGCGGGGTCGAACGCGGCGCGCAAGGACGAGGCCCAGGAGCCGGCCCCCACCGCCCCTGGCTCTTATACACATCTGACGCTGCCGAC